>NZ_JBQWIF010000035.1:0-58827 GCF_052958135.1 Pseudomonas sp. SZ40
GGACTCAGGAGGATTCGAACCTCCGACCGCTCGGTTCGTAGCCGAGTACTCTATCCAGCTGAGCTATGAGTCCGTTGGTGTTTTTAGACCAGATCACCTCTGGTTTGTTTGCCAATCCGGCCTGAGCCCGATTTGCCAAATAATGGCGGAGAAGGGGGGATTCGAACCCCCGACACCCTTTTGAGGTGTACTCCCTTAGCAGGGGAGCGCCTTCGGCCACTCGGCCACCTCTCCGCAACACGGGGCGCATGATAAACATGTTTTCCCCGTTTGCAAACCAAAATTTCGATAAAAATTAGTGGTTTGGTTCTTCGCCCTTCTCTTTCTGGATGCGCTGGTAAATCTCTTCACGGTGAACGGCGACTTCCTTAGGCGCATTGACGCCAATCCGCACCTGATTACCTTTAACGCCCAACACGGTGACAGTGACTTCGTCACCCACCATCAGGGTCTCTCCGACCCGGCGAGTCAGAATCAGCATTCCTTTCTCCTTACGGATTCAATTTCGGACAACAAGTCTTTAAGCGGTTGCAAAGCACCGGCCAGAATCAAGACGAAACCGCCAGCACCCGAGTTTTGACCAGCGCGGACGGAAAGAAAGTTCCACCAACACCGACCAAAAGAGCAAAAGGCGCGGAATGACCGCGCCTCTTGCAGATGCCTCAGTCGCCTTGACGGGCCGGAGCATCGAGTTCGAACGCAGTGTGCAGGGCACGCACCGCCAATTCCAGATATTTCTCTTCGATGACCACCGAGACCTTGATCTCGGAGGTGGAGATCATCTGGATATTGATGTTTTCCTTGGCCAGCGCCTCGAACATACGGCTGGCCACACCGGCGTGGGAGCGCATGCCGACGCCGACGATGGACACCTTGGCGATGTTGACGTCACCGACCACCTCACGGGCCCCCAGCTCGCGCGCAGTGGCTTCCAGCACCTGTTGGGCGCTCTGGTAGTCGTTGCGGTGCACGGTGAAGGTGAAATCGGTGGTGTTATCGTGCGCGACATTCTGCACGATCATGTCCACTTCGATATTGGCGGAGCTGATCGGGCCAAGGATCTTGAACGCAACGCCCGGCAAATCAGGTACGCCACGGATGGTCAGCTTGGCTTCGTCGCGATTGAAAGCGATGCCGGAGATGATCGGCTGTTCCATGGATTCCTCTTCATCAAGGGTAATGAGGGTGCCCGGGCCCTCCTGGAAGCTGTGCAGAACGCGCAGCGGGACGTTGTATTTACCGGCGAATTCCACCGAGCGAATTTGCAAGACTTTCGAGCCCAGGCTGGCCATTTCCAGCATCTCTTCGAAGGTGATCTTCTCGAGGCGCTGGGCTTTCGGCACCACCCGCGGGTCGGTGGTGTAGACACCATCGACATCGGTGTAAATCTGGCACTCATCGGCCTTCAGGGCCGCCGCCAGAGCGACGCCAGTGGTGTCGGAACCACCACGCCCGAGGGTGGTGATGTTGCCCTGCTCGTCGACGCCCTGGAAGCCGGCCACCACCACCACGCGACCCGCTTTCAGGTCGGCACGGATATTGGTGTCGTCGATGCTCAGGATGCGCGCCTTGGTATGCGCGCTGTCGGTCAGGATGCGTACCTGGCTGCCGGTGTAGGACACCGCCGGCACGCCACGCTTGATCAGGGCCATGGCCAGCAGCGCGATGGTCACCTGCTCGCCGGTGGACACCATCACGTCCAGCTCGCGGGCTATCGGCTGGTCATCGCTGATCTGCCTGGCCAGTTCGATAAGGCGATTGGTCTCGCCGCTCATGGCCGATACCACGACGACGATGTCGTCACCCTTTTCGCGGAATTTCTTCACCTTCTCGGCGACCTGCGCGATACGCTCGACGGTGCCGACGGAAGTACCGCCGAATTTCTGTACGATCAAAGCCATTTCAAAGCTGCCTCAGCCCATGAAGGGCGCCCATTAAACAGACAACACCGCACACCACCAGACCGCTCGCCGGGCACGGCGGGCGATCTGGCCACGCTTGCGTTACGGGCCTTAGAGGCCCTGCTCGACGAACGGGCCGATCAGCGCCAGAGCGCCGTCCAGTGCGGCCGCATCGACCCCACCACCCTGCGCCATGTCCGGCCGACCACCACCTTTGCCGCCGACGGCAGCAGCGGCCTGTTTCATCAGGTCACCGGCCTTCAGCTTGCCAGTCAGATCCTGCGTCACACCGGCCACCAGAACGACCTTGTCGTCCTGCACGCCGCCGAGCAGGATCACTGCGCTGCCGAGCTTGTTCTTCAGTTGATCGACCAGCGCCAGCAAGCCCTTGCCATCCAGGCCATCGATGCGCGCGCTGAGCGTCTTGACGCCCTTGATCTCCACGGCCGAACCGGCCAGGTCGCTGCCTGCTGCACTGGCAGCCTTGGCCTTGAGCTGGTCCAGCTCCTTTTCCAGCTGGCGATTGCGATCGATCACCGCAGCGAGCTTGTCGAGAAGGTTGTCGCGACTGCCCTTGACCAGCGACGCGGCCTCCTTCAATTGCTCTTCCGCACCATTGAGGTAGGCGAACGCGGCAGCACCGGTAACCGCTTCGATACGCCGTACACCCGCCGCCACACCGCCTTCGCTGACGATTTTGAACACACCGATATCACCGGTGCGGTTGGCGTGGATGCCGCCACACAGCTCGACCGAGAAGCCATCGCCCATGGTCAGCACGCGCACGTTGTCGCCGTACTTCTCACCGAACAGCGCCATGGCACCCTTGGCCTTGGCACTTTCGATATCCATCTCTTCGGTCTGCACGGGCGTATTGCGGCGCACTTCGCGGTTGACGATTTCTTCCAGCTCCCTGAGCTGCTCCGGCTTGATCGCCTCGAAGTGACTGAAGTCGAAGCGCAGGCGCTGACTGTCCACCAGCGAGCCTTTCTGCTGCACGTGCTCACCAAGGACCTGACGCAACGCGGCATGCAACAGGTGAGTCGCCGAGTGATTGAGCCCGGTTGCAGTACGCACCGAGGCATCCACTTCGGCATTGATGGTGGCGCCCACGCTCAGGCTGCCCTTGCTGACCACGCCATGGTGCAACCAGGCACCACCGACCTTGGTGGTGTCGCGCACGTCGAAACGCACGCCCGGGCCTTCGAGGAAACCACAGTCACCGATCTGGCCACCGGATTCAGCATAGAACGGCGTCTGGTCGAGAACCACCACGCCCTCCTCGCCTTCGTTCAGGGTGTCGACGGATTGACCGTCGCGCAGCAGCACCAGCAGCTCGCCACTGGCAACGGTGGCGGTGTAACCGAGGAAGCGGGTATCGGCGTCGACCTTGACCAGGCTGTTGTAGTCCACCCCGAAGGAACTGGCGGAGCGCGCACGCACGCGCTGAGCTTCCATCTCGCGCTCGAAGCCGGCCTCGTCGAGGGTCAGCTCGCGCTCACGGGCGATGTCACCGGTCAGGTCCATCGGGAAGCCGTAGGTATCGTACAGTTTGAAGATCACTTCGCCCGGAATCACCGTGCCGCTGAGTTCGGCCAGGTCCTGCTCGAGGATTTTCAGGCCCTGCTCCAGGGTCTTGGCGAACTGCTCTTCTTCGGTTCTCAGCACGCGCTCGATATGCGCCTGCTGCTGCTTGAGCTCCGGGAAGGCTTCGCCCATCTCGCTGGCCAATGCCGCGACGATCTTGTGGAAGAAACTGCCCCTGGCGCCCAGCTTGTTGCCGTGACGGCAGGCGCGGCGGACGATGCGACGCAGCACGTAGCCGCGGCCCTCGTTGGACGGGGTGACGCCGTCGGCGATCAGGAAGCTGCAGGAGCGGATGTGGTCAGCCACCACTTTCAGCGACGCGTCGCCGTTGTTGGCGCAGCCGATAGCCTGGGCGCTGGAATCGAGCAGGCTCTGGAACAGGTCGATCTCGTAGTTCGAGTTGACATGTTGCAGGACGGCGCTGACGCGCTCCAGGCCCATGCCGGTGTCCACGCTCGGCGCCGGCAGCGGGTGCAGAACACCGTCAGCCGTGCGATTGAACTGCATGAACACGTTGTTCCAGATTTCGATGTAACGGTCGCCGTCTTCTTCCGCAGAGCCGGGTGGGCCGCCCCAGATGTGGTCGCCGTGGTCGAAGAAGATCTCGGTGCACGGGCCGCACGGGCCGGTGTCACCCATGGTCCAGAAGTTGTCGGACGCGTATGGCGCGCCCTTGTTGTCGCCGATGCGGATCATCCGCTCGGCCGGCACACCGACTTCCTTGTTCCAGATGTCGTAAGCCTCGTCATCGGTGGCGTAGACCGTTACCCAGAGTTTTTCCTTGGGCAGGTTCAGCCACTTCTCACCGGTGAGGAATTCCCAGGCGAAGTGGATGGCATCACGCTTGAAATAGTCGCCAAAGCTGAAATTGCCGAGCATTTCGAAGAAGGTGTGGTGACGCGCGGTATAGCCGACGTTTTCCAGGTCATTGTGCTTGCCACCGGCACGCACGCATTTCTGGCTGGTCGCGGCGCGGGTATAGGCGCGCTTTTCCAGGCCCAGGAAACAGTCCTTGAACTGGTTCATGCCTGCGTTGGTGAACAGCAACGTCGGGTCGTTGTTCGGAATCAGGGAGCTGGAAGCGACACGGGTGTGCCCCTTCTCTTCGAAGAAGCTCAGGAAAGCTTCACGGATTTCTGCGCTTTTCATTGGCATTTTCCAGGAAAACAGGCGGCCACGGCGAAGCCGGCAAAAGCCCGCATTATATCGGGCTTGTCCGTGGCGGCTAGGGCATAGCCTGAATTATTTCCCGCAGGCTCGATGGCCGGAAATCAGCGGCCTGCACCACTGGCCGGCAAACCGGAAGTGGGCTGCATGATACGGCCCGCAGGCCAGGTCGGCATGGCAGGAGCCTGGCCCATGGGGCAGCCTCAGGCGCGAAACGCGGCGAAGGCCTCGATCACCTGCCCCACAGCATCGGCCCCCACATCCAGATGGGTGACCATACGCAGACGTGGTGCAGCGCTGAGGCGAATGCCGCGCTCGGCGCAGAAGGCTTTCAGTTCGCCGGCACGCTCACCGATCTGCACGTAGACCATGTTGGTCTGCACCGGCTCGACCGAGTAACCCAGCTCACGCAGGCCTGCCGCCAGGCAATCGGCATTGGCGTGATCCTCGACCAGCCGCTCGACCTGATGATCCAGCGCGTACAGCCCAGCGGCCGCCAGCACGCCAGCCTGACGCATGCCGCCACCGACCATCTTGCGCAGGCGCCGGGCCTTGCCGATCAGCGCCTCACTGCCGCACAGCACGGACCCTACCGGCGCCCCCAGGCCCTTGGACAGGCACACGGAAACGGAGTCGAAATGCCGAGTGATTTCACTCGCCTCGACATTCTGCCTGACGGCCGCATTGAACAGGCGAGCACCGTCGAGGTGCAGCGCCAGGCCCTTGTCGCGGGTAAAGGCGCGGGCGGCAGCCAGATACTCCAGCGGCAGTACCTTGCCCTGCATGGTGTTCTCCAGCGCCAGCAGACGGGTGCGGGCGAAATGGAAGTCGTCCTGCTTGATCGCCGCTTCGACACGGGCCAGATCCAGCGAGCCATCGAGCTCCATGTCCAGCGGTTGGGGCTGAATCGAGCCGAGCACGGCAGCGCCGCCGCCCTCGTACTTGTAGGTATGCGCCTGCTGGCCGACGATGTATTCGTCGCCGCGCTCGCAGTGGGCCATCAGGCCCAGCAGGTTGCTCATGGTGCCGGTCGGTACGAACAGCGCCGCGGCGAACCCCAGTTGCTGCGCCAGGCGCTGTTCCAGGCGGTTGACGGTCGGATCCTCGCCATACACGTCGTCGCCCAGCTCGGCGGCCAGCATCGCTTCTCGCATGCCGGCGGTGGGCTGGGTGACGGTGTCGCTACGCAGATCGATGATAGGCATGGGCACTCCTGTGCGAGCAGGTGAACGGAGGATGGCAATGCCATCACCCCAGTAGAGAGGCGTCGGCCGGGACGATGAGGATGCCGGCGCGCTGGCCATTATGCACTTTGGGGTTGGGGAAAATGATGCGTGCGCCCTGCTCCTCCACCACCCAGCGGCTGCTGGCCAGGTCTTCCGCCAGCAGGTAACCGGGCGCCAGTTCGGTGAAATTCTCCACGTCGGCGGGCAGGTGCAAGGTAAAGGCGTCGCTGTGCTTGATCACCTCACGGGCGAAGGCGAACAGTTGAAGGTGCTCGGTAGCGGCCTCGTCCACCGGCGGTTCGCAGCCTTCGATGAGCGCTTGCAGACGGAGCTCCAGGCGGTCCAGATTGACCAGTTCGTTGTGCCCGAACGGTCTGGCCTTGCCCAGCTCGAGGGTGAATGCCTCGGCCCCCAGCCCGGCGTAGGTGTAGGCACTGAAGGTGGTAGATGGCTGACTTTGCAGGAGCACCGCGTCGATGCCGGCAGCCTGCAGGCGTGCACACTCGTGCCGCGACTGACGACGCCCCTCGACCCAGGGATACAGGGCGAACTGCTCGATCCGCGACGCGCGGATGGCCGTATGCAAGTCGTAATGCAGGCGGGTACGTCCGGCATCGGCGAAGAACGAAGCCGCCAGGTGCTCCAGCTCACAGGCGCGCATCGCCTCGGCACCACTGCTCAGCTCATGCCGACCACTGAACAGGCGATTGATGTCCTGCTCGATGAAGCGTTCACCACGACGCATCGCCGGTGGGTTGCCGAACAGCAGCAGCAAACGCGCGTGCGGCTGCAGCTCGTTACGGGCGATGCGCCGCAGCAACCTGTCGAGCAGCTCGATCGGCGCCGTCTCGTTGCCATGGATACCCGCCGAGAGCAGCAGGTCCATGCCATTGTCGCGACCACCAGCCGGTGTCACTTCGAGTGCCCCCTCGGCCAGCCATCGCAGGCGCGTACCCTCCGGCGTCAGCTGGATCTTCGAGGCCGGCTCGTGGCCGGCCAGGGTCAGTTCGAGCAGTTTGCCGAGGGCGAGCATGGGCGTTCCTCAGTGATTGCAATCCGGACCATGGACATGATCGTCATCGGCGCCGTCATCGGCCGGCTCCATCTCCAACTCCAGGCTCACCAGGTTGGTCGCCAGCGGGCGCAGCAGCAGGTTGGCGTATTCGGTATCACCCTCGGCGACATCCACGCCAATCATCAACTGGCCGTTGCCGACCTGCTGAATCCACACTTCCTTGCCCTGCCAGAGCACGGCGAAACGGGTGCACGACGTTTCCAGTTGGGTGCCGTCGCTGTCTTCGAGAATCAGTTGCAGGGCGTCGCTCATAGGTACTCCAGGGTCAATGGCGGCTCATGGTGCGAGCCGACTCAATTCAATTGAAAGGGATATACGGCGCCAAGTCCAAGAATTCGGGTCAACTCGTCCAGCGCGGTTCGGCATTCGTTCAGCAGCTGTGGATCGGCCAGATCACTTTCGCTCAGGCGATCCCGGTAATGGTGATCGACCCACTGCAACAGCCGTTCGTAAAGCCCCGAGGTGAGCATCACGCCGGGGTTCATCGCCGCCTGCTCCCGAGCGGTCAATGCCACCCGCAAGCGCAAACACGCCGGACCGCCACCGTTCTGCATGCTCTGTTTGAGGTCGAAGGCGCGCACTTCGGCAATCGGCCCATCGCTGCCCAGCAGCGTCTGCAGATAGGCCCAGACCCGCTGGTTGCCGCGGCATTCTTCCGGCACGACCAGCAGCATACGCCCGTCGGCGCGGGTCAACAGCTGGCTGTTGAACAGATAGGAGCGCACCGCATCCTCGACGCCCACCGCATGGCGCGGCACGCAAACCGTCTGCAATCGGCCGCCCTGACGCGCGAGCTTGTCACCGAGTTCGCCGATGACCCGTTCACTGTCGAGGAAGGCATCTTCATGGTGGAACAGCACCTCGCCATTACCCACCGCAATCACATCGTTGTGGAACACGCCCTGATCGACCACCGCAGGGTTCTGCTGAGCGAACACCACTGCAGCGTCACGCAGACCATGCAGACGCGCCACCGCCTGGGAAGCTTCCAGCGTCTGTCGCGCCGGATAGCGCTGCGGTGCCGGCAGGCGCAGGTCGAAGGCACTGCGGCCGAAGACGAAGAACTCCACACCCGGCTCGCCGTAGTCACGGCAGAAACGGGTGTGATTGGCCGCTCCCTCATCGCCGAACTGGCTGACCGCAGGCAAGGCGGCATGGTGGGCGAAGTAGCGCTCGTCGGCGAACATCGCCGCCAGCACACGGCTGGTGGTCGGGTGTTCGATGGAGCGATGGAACTTGCAGTTGAGATTGGCCGCGGTGAAATGCACGCGCCCGTCGGCGGTATCGGCACCCGGGCTGACGGTGGCGGCGTTGGCCGTCCACATGCTCGACGCCGAGCAACTGGCGACCAGCAGCGGCATGGCCTCGCGTGCCGCCCTCTCGATCACCTGAGCGTCGCTACCACTGAAACCGCAGCGCCTCAGCGCCTGCACATCGGGCCGTTCCTGAGGCGCCAGCACGGCCTGGGCAAAGCCCATGTCCATCAGCGCCTTCATCTTGGCCAGCCCCTGGCGGGCGGCTTCCCGAGGGTTGGAGGCGACCTGGCCGTTGTTCTGCGAGGCGACGTTGCCGTAGGACAGGCCACCATAGTTGTGCGTGGGGCCAACCAGCCCGTCGATGTTCAGCTCGCAGGCCGAAGCGCTTGGACGACTCATAGGCTGACTCCCGGCGCCAGGCTGTCGGGCAGCACCAGACGCTCGCTTTCCAGCGAGGCGACCGGATAGGCGCAGTAGTCCGCCGCATAGTAGGCGCTGGGGCGGTGGTTGCCCGAAGCGCCGATGCCGCCGAACGGCGCGCTGCTGGCGGCGCCGGTCAGCGGCTTGTTCCAGTTGACGATGCCGGCGCGGCTGCGCAGCCAGAACTGCTCGTAACGTTCGCGGGAATCGGATAGCAAACCGGCCGCGAGACCGAAACGGGTGGCATTGGCCTCCTCGATGGCGGAATCGAAGTCGGCATAGCGAATCACCTGCAGCAGCGGCCCGAAAATCTCCTCGTCGCTGCGCGGCTGCACGGCGGTCACGTCGATGATCCCGGGCGTCAGCAGGGCGGCGCCTTCCAGCGGCTGGCTCATGTCCAGCATCGGTCGCGCGCCCTTGTCGACCAGACGCATCTGCACCTTGAGCAGGTGTTGAGCCGCATCGAGGGAGATCACCGCCCCCATGAACGGCGCCGGCTGGGCGTTGAACGCACCGACCTTGAGGCTTGCCGCCACGCTGACCAGACGCGCCAACAGCGCGTCGCCCCAGGCCCCTTCCGGGACCAGCAGGCGCCTGGCGCAGGTACAGCGCTGACCGGCGGAGAGGAAAGCGGACTGGATGATGCAGTAAACCGCCGCGTCGATGTCGGCGACCTCTTCTACGATCAACGGATTGTTGCCGCCCATCTCCAGCGCCAGGATGGTCTCCGGGTGGCCGCCGAACTGAGCGTGCAACAGATTGCCGGTGCGACTGGAGCCGGTGAAGAACAGCCCGTCGATACCCGGATGAGCCGCCAGCGCGGCGCCGGTTTCCCGCGCCCCTTGCAGCAGATTCAGCACGCCCGCCGGCAAGCCCGCCTCGATCCAGCACTCGAGCGTCAACTCGGCCACTTTCGGCGTCTGCTCGCTGGGTTTGAATACCACGCAGTTACCAGCGAGCAAGGCCGGCACGATATGCCCATTGGGCAGGTGGCCTGGAAAATTGTAGGGGCCGAACACGGCGATCACGCCGTGTGGCTTGTGGCGCAGCACGCTGCCCTGCACGCCTTGTTTGTGCCCCGTGCGCTCTGCGTGGCTCTGAACCGAAATGGCCACTTTGCCGATCATGCTGGCGACTTCGGTAGCAGCCTCCCACAACGGTTTGCCGGTCTCTTCGCCGATAGCCTGCGCAAGCTCATCCTGCCGGGCCTGGAGGACCGCAGCAAAACGCTCGAGCAGCGCGATTCGCTCGTTCGATGGCACACGGGCCCATTCAGGAAATGCATCGCGAGCGGCCTGCACAGCAGCCTCGACCTGCTCGGCATCAGCTTCACGGCCGACCCAGAGCACCTGCTGGCTGACCGGGTCGAGGGATTCCAGGGTATTGCCCTGTCCTATCTGCCAGAGACCTGCAATGTAATGCGTGCTCATGGTCTATCACTCCAGGCTTCACGGTTCGACAGGCCACCGCAGGCGATGGCCTTGTACCTGTAACGGCTGCCGCTCTCATGGCGGCATCACCGGTCGGAGCAGACGGTACGTCGCCCCCGATCACATCGAAAACACGGCGTCAGGCCTGCGCGGCCAACATCACTGCGCGCACCTGATCCCCCACGCTCAGGCGCAGGCGCCTGGCGGTCAGCGGGTCGACCACCAGAGTGCCAGCGGCCATGCGCGCCCTTGCCGCGGTAATTCGGCAATCCTCGCGCTTGCGGTTGTGCACCAGATACACCGGCGCATCGTCCCCTGGCGTACCGATGGCGAGAACCAGCAACTGGCTGTCGCGAATCGCGCGTATCTTCGCGGTCTCCGCCTCTATGGCCGGGCCGGCATCGAAGATGTCGACGTACCCCTGATAGCTGAACCCTTCCGATTTGAGCATCGCCAGGGCCGGCTCGGTGTCCGGGTGCACGCGGCCGATCACGTCCCGTGCGGCCTCGGACAGGAAGCAGGTGTACAGCGGGAACCTGGGCATCAGCTCGGCGATGAACGCCTTGTTGCCGACGCCGGTGAGGTAGTCCGCCTGGGAGAACTCCATGCGGAAGAAGTGCCGGCCGAGGCATTCCCAGAACGGTGAACGGCCCTGCTCATCGGACACGCCGCGCATCTCGGCGATGATCTTTTCGCCGAACTGCTCGCGAAACTCGGCGATGAACAGCAGGCGCGACTTGGACAGCAGGCGCCCATTCAGGCCGTTGCGGTGATCGGCGTGCAGGAACAGCGAGCACAGCTCCGAATGACCGGTCAGGTCATTGGCCAGGAACAGGGTCGGCACCTGGCGGTGGATATTCAGTTCCTGAGAGGCGCAGACCGTGAGGCCGACCCGGTAGTTGTACCAAGACTCCCGCAAGCCGACGCCACCCGCGATCGCGGAAATACCCAGCACGCGGCCGTCGTCGTCCTCGAGCACGAACATGTAATCGCAATCGCCGCGCTCGGCTTCACCGCGAAAGGTCTTCTCGGCACGACCGACGCGGTAGGCCAGGCGTGCCTCGTTGGCCGGCAGGGTAGTCAACCCGGTGCCGGTACTGCGCGCCAGGTCAATCAGCGCCGGCAGGTCACCGGCACGTACGGAGCGAACGATCATGATGCCTCCGAAAAACTGCGAGCCAGCCAGGTGGCATTCATTGCTGACACCTTCATACCGCCACCAGCCTTACCTGACCGCCTTCGACGACGCCAAGCGTCTGCGCGGTGAGCGGGTCGAGCACAGCGGGCTGGCCGGGCGCCCAGTTCATCTCGGCGATCACCGCACGAAAGCCCTGCAACTGCTCGTTGCTGACCAGATAGGGGCGGCCGCTGCCGTCGGCTTCGCCGAACACCACAGGCGCCAGCACGCTCTGGGCGATGGAGCGAATGCCCGAGGTCCGCGCATGCAGGGTCGGCCCGCCATCGAAGATATCGATGTAGTGATCGGTCTCGAAACCGTCACGCATGAGGATGTCGAAGGACACCTGCGCACGCGGATGCACCAGGCCCATGGACTCCTGCGCGGTATCCGGCAGCAGTGGCACGTAGATCGGGTAGTGGGGCATCAGCTCGGCGAGGTAGGCCCGGCTGCGCAGGCCGCACAGTCGCTCGGCCTCGCCATAGCTCATGCCGAAGAAATGCCGCCCCACCGCATCCCAGAACGGCGACTCGCCCGCGTCGTCGCTCTCGCCGACGATCTCCACCACCATGGCATCGGCGAACCGCTCCGGGTGGCAGGCCGCGAACAACAGACGAGCACGGGAGTTGAGCTCGGACCAGACACTGTCGACCAGCGAGCGCTCGACGTAGAAACTGGTCAGCAGGCTGTTGCCGGTCAGATCGTGGCACAGCGAAAGCACGTGAATCTTGTTGTGGATCTTCAGCTCACGGGAGTTGTGAACGAAGGTCTCGTTGCGAAAGCTGTAGAACGGCTCGGAATAGCCTGCCGAGGCGACGATGCCGGAGCAGCCGACCAGGCGCCCGGACTCGCTGTCCTCGAGCACGAAGAAATAGCGTTCCTCGCCATTGAAGCTCACTTCGGCCGCGAACGAGGCCTCGGAGGCAGCGATCTTGTCGCGCAGCCGCTCGGCGTTGTCCGGCAGCGAGGTGACCCCTACCGGGCTGTCGGCAGCCAGGCGCTGCACTTCAGCGAGGTCGGTCATTCGCGCGGGGCGCATAACCAGCATGGTGTCACTCCTTAAGCAGAGCCCGGGCACAGCAGTCCCGGTAGCGAGAACCATCATCCATGGGGCCGGCCGGAACATCCGGGCGGACGGGCAAGAGCACTGGCGGCACTCGGGCCGCCAGGCAAATCAGGCAGCGGCAACCACCTTGGCCACCGCGCGCTCGAAGCGCTGCAGACCTTCGTCGATATCGGCGTCCTCGACCACCAGGCTCGGTGCGAAACGCACCACGTCCGGCCCGGCCTGAAGGATCATCAGATTCTCTTCGGCCGCGGCGTCGAAGAACGCGCGCGCCTTGCCCTTCCAGGCCTCGGACAACACAGCACCAATCAACAGGCCCATGCCGCGCACACCGGAGAACACCCCGTACTGCTCGCCGATCTGCTCGAGGCGCGCCTTGAAGCGCTGGTGCTTGGCTTTCACGCCGTCCAGCACCTCGGGGGTATTGATCACGTCGAGGACCGCGCCGGCCACCGCACACCCGAGCGGGTTGCCGCCATAGGTGGTGCCGTGGGTGCCGACCGCCAGATGGCTGGCGAGCGCCTCGGTGGTCAGCATCGCGGCGATCGGGAAGCCGCCGCCCAGGCTCTTGGCGCTGGACAGCACATCTGGCGTCACGCCGTAGTGCTGGTAGGCGAACAGATGACCGCTGCGGCCCAGGCCGCTCTGTACCTCGTCGAACACCAGCAGCGCATTGTGCTGATCGCACAGCTCGCGGGCGCCCTGCAGGTAGGCCTGATCGGCTGGCAGTACGCCGCCCTCGCCCTGAATGGGCTCCAGCACTACGGCGCAGGTCTTGTCGCTGATCGCCGCCTTGAGCGCGTCGAGATCGTTGTACGGCACATGGGTGATGCCCTGGATCTTCGGTCCGAAGCCATCGGAGTACTTCGGCTGGCCACCCACGCTCACGGTGAACAGGGTGCGCCCGTGAAAGCTGTTGGTGGCGGCGATGATTTCGTACTTGTCAGCGCCAAACCGGTCATGAGCCACACGACGCGCCAGCTTGAAGGCCGCCTCGTTGGCTTCCGCGCCCGAGTTGCAGAGGAACACGCGCTCGGCGAAGGTGGCATCGACCAGCTTCTTGGCCAGGCGCAGCGCCGGCTCGTTGGTGAATACGTTGGACACGTGCCACAGGGTGTTGGCCTGCTCGGTCAGCGCCTTGACCAGCGCCGGGTGCGCATGGCCCAGCACGTTGACGGCGATGCCGCCCGAGAAGTCGATCAGCTCACGACCACTCTGATCCCAGACGCGCGAACCGGCACCACGCACCGGCACGAAGGCCGCGGGCGCGTAGCTGGGCACCATCACCTGGTCGAAATCGGCGCGTTGCACCGGGTCGTGCTGAACGGACATCGGAACTCTCCTGACGAGACACGCAAGCCCCGGCGGGCCAGCGATGCGAAAGATTGTAGGGGGTGCTCGAGGGGCAGCATTGCCGGCATGCGACAACTTCTTACAGCGCCAACCCAGGCTCCAGACGCTCGCGACAAGAGCCGCACGACGCGTCGGTGAGGCGCAGTTTAAACGCTGCCGCTATCCAGACGCACGGGGTGGCAGCTATTTAACCTTTCAAGGGCTGCGAACGGCCACTGCCAGTTGCGTCAGAGCGCATGAAAAAGCGGTCCGGGTTTAAAACGCACATATGAAAATTATTTGCATCCAACCCTCTGCAGCATATTGCCAGCGCCAGGTGTGACGGTGATATCATTTTGCTCGCATCACGACGCTCGTTCGTGAACGGCGTCCTGCAATGTGCTGATCAAGGATATGACAGCCAAGTGCAGTTCAACCCAACGCAATGCATCGACTCGTCCAGTCAAGGAAGCGCGAGATGACCGCTAAAGAACAACAACTCACCGAACTGCTCACCCTCACTTCACGCACGATCACTCACATGACAGCCGCGATGACCGCGTTGTCGTTCGATCTGCTGCGCAGCGATGACAGCGGTGTTCGCTCCGCCGCCTCGAAGATGATCACCCGCCTTGGTGCGGTCAGCCAGGAACTCGATCAGCAATGGGCGCTGATCAGTGAACTGACCGGCGTGGAAGCCCCTGACCGACACGACACCATCGAAGAAGTCCAGCTGCATACCGCCTGAATCAGGCCGCTTCGCCCTGGCCGACCGCTTGGCACTGTCGGCCCGTGAGCGTCTTGGCCCATACTCAGCGCTCATGTGCGCCGTATGCAGGTCATCGCGGCTGCGTCTGCCCACCCCGTTACAGGAACACCGCCGATGAGCGCCCCCAGCACCCGAGTCATGTTGTATGCCAGTGATCCGGGCAGGACCTGCGCCTTTTACGAGCGCCATTTCGGCTTCGTGAGCAGCGCGCAAGATCAGGGCGTGATCGAGCTGCACCACCCTCGTGGCGGCCTCATTCTGCTGATACACCGCGCCGCGGTATCGCTGAAAGGCAACCAGGCCCGCGTCAAGCTGGTGTTCGACGTGGAGAACCTGGAGGCCTTCCGCGGCCGCGCGCTGAGCAATGGCCTGGAGTTCGGCCCGATCCATCAGGGCGAGGGCTACGGCTTCGCCAACAGCAAGGACCCGGATGGCAATGGCGTGAGCATCTCCAGCCGGGCGTTCCGCTCGCGTTAACCTGCCTCAGGTACGCGCAGCCAGGTACTCACGCTGCAGGACCGCCACCAGCTCGGCTGCCGGCATGGCCCGTGCCAGGGCGGCACCCTGCCCCGCCCAATGAGCAGCGAACTCGGCATTACCGGCTTTCGCCGCTGCGGCGATGAGCTGCTTGCCGGCATCGTAGGCGATACCGAAACCCGGCACCGGCGGATGCCCGGCCGCGCCCACCTCGGCCATGAAGCGGTTGAGAATGCCGCGCGCCGGACGCCCGGAGATCACCGTGGTCACCTGCGTGACCTGCGCGCGCGCGCTGCCCAGCATGGCTCGGTAAGCATCGTTGGCCGCCGACTCCGGACAGAGTATGAATGCCGTACCCAACTGGGCCGCGCAGGCGCCCAGGGTCATGGCAGCGGCGATACCGGCGCCGTCCATGATGCCGCCTGCGGCGATCACCGGTCGCGACAGATGGCGCACCAGCACACGCACCAGCGCCAGGGTGCCGATCCCCTGATCGCCACGCAGCGGGTCGAAGACGCCACGGTGGCCACCCGCCTCGATACCCTGGGCGACGATCACATCGATACCGGCCTCTTCCAGCTGGTACCCCTCCTCCAGCGTGGTCGCCGACGCCAGCAGCGTAATGCCGGCCTTCTTCAACGCATCGATACGATCCTGGGCAGGTAGCCCAAGGTGAAAGCTGACGATCGGCGGGCGCTCTTCCAGCAGTACCTCGAGCTGACCGTCATCGTTCTGAAAGCTGCTGTAGATGTCACCGATGGCTCGTGGAGTCGGCACATCGAACTCGGCGAAGTAAGGCTGCAGGTGATCCAGCCAGGCTTGCTCCGCGGCCCGATCGACAACGCTGGGGCGATGACAGAAGACGTTGACGTTGAACGGCCTGCGGCTGCCGGCACGGGTCTCGATGATCATCTGCCGCCCGGCCTCGGCCTTTACCGCAGCGATGGAGATGGAACCCAGGCCACCGGCATTGCTGACCGCTGCGGCCAATGCCGGTGTGGCGGTGCCAGCCATCGGCGCCTGAATGATCGGATACTCGATACCCAGTGCTGCACAGTTCATACGGTCCTCGGTGATGTCCGTTGCAGAGGCCTGCGACTATAGCCCACCGATCATTCGAAATCCCGACGCAGGGTCTGCAGCACCTGCTCATGCAGGGCATCGACCAGTGCCGGCAGTGCAGGCGCACGGCTGCGTATCACCACCACATCGAGCAATGGCAGGCCCGGCAGCCCCTGGGCAGCGCCAAGCACCTGCAAGCTGGACGGTACGCAACACCGGGTCAATACACCGAGCGCTGCGCCGCTTTGCGCCACCGCCAGTTGCCCGGCCACGCTGGGGCTGTTGTAGACCACCCGGTAATCGCGCCCCAGCACCTCGAGGCTCTTGAGCACGCGGCTGCGCGCCTGGCTGCCCAACTCGTACA
Organism: Pseudomonas sp. SZ40; assembly: GCF_052958135.1. NCBI lineage: Bacteria > Pseudomonadati > Pseudomonadota > Gammaproteobacteria > Pseudomonadales > Pseudomonadaceae > Pseudomonas > Pseudomonas sp. SZ40. Next base: position 16,310 of record NZ_JBQWIF010000035.1, read on the forward strand.
CGGCAATGGGCAGCGGGGTTAGCCGCCAGGTTTCCTGTCGCGCATTGCCGACCCACACCAGCTCCTCGCGAAACAGCAGCTCGCCGCGCTGCGGCTTGTCACGCGTGACAATGGCCACATCCAGCTCGCCGCTTTCGACCTTGGGAATCAGCTGCGTGGAAGGCTCGCACACCAGATTCACCTGCACAGCGGGCTGAGCGCTGGCGAAGTCGTTGAGCAACGGGGTCAGATAACCCAGCGCGTAGTCATCGGGGATACCAAGCGAGATCCTGCCCTCCAGCCGCACGCCACCCAAGGCCAGCAGCGCTTCACGGTGCACCCGCAGCAGCTTGCGGGCATACCCGAGCAACTCTTCGCCTGCCGGCGTCAGGCTCAGGTGCCGTGGCCCACGCAGTAGCAAGGGACGCCCCACCGCTGCTTCGAGTTTCTTGATCTGCATGCTTACCGCCGACTGCGAACGTGCCAGCCCCGCGGCCGCGGCCGTCAGCGAACCACTGCCGACCACGGCGACGAATGCCTGCAACCAATCGATCTGCAAATCCTGTCTGGCCATGGCTTACCATTCGATTATCGAATAACAAGCCACACTATAATCCGTTTTACGGGATCATCCGCTCTTGGCACCCTGCTCGCTATCCGACGAACAGACCTGCAAGGCACACCATGAGTCAGCGCATCGCCCACCTTCAATTGCATTGCGCCGCCCTGCTGGTGGGCGTATCCGCGCTGTTCGGCGAATCGCTGAACGTCAGCGCGAGCATGATCGTGCTCGGCCGTGCCGCGTTCGCCCTGCTGGCCTTGAGCATGCTCTGCCTGTGCTTGAATCTGCGACCCTGGCGCGGCATCAGCGGTGGCACCATCGCCAGGCTGCTGACCACCGGGGTGGCGCTGGGTGGCCACTGGATTCTGTTTTTCCTGGCGGTAAAGACCGGTGGCGTGGCGGTGGCCACCCTGGGCTTCGCGTCGTTTCCGGCCTTTACAGCACTGCTCGAGCGCCTGCTGTTCGGTCAGCGCCTGGGACGTAGCGACCGGCTGATTCTGTTGCTGGTATCGGCAGGCCTGGTTCTGGTCACACCCTCCTTCGACCTGCGCGATGGTGCTACCGAGGGCCTGCTCTGGGGCGTGCTGTCCGGCGCCAGCTATGCTGCCATCGCGGTCGCCAACAAACACGTTTCCAGCAAGGTCGATGGTTTGTCGTCGTGCTGGTGGCAATGCCTGGCCATCAGCGTGGCGCTGCTGCCCTGGTGCTTGTGGGAGCTCCCCGCGATCGGCCGCCACGACTGGTGGCAACTGGCGGCCCTGGGCGTGCTCTGCACGGCGCTGGCCTACAGCCTGTTCATCGCCTCGCTGCGCCATGTCCATACGCATACCGCAGCGGTGGTGATCGCCATGGAGCCGATCTACGCCATCGCCGGGGCCTGGCTGCTCTTCGGCTCGGTACCGAGCGTCGGCATGGTGCTGGGCGGCCTGCTGATTCTCGGCGCAGTCGCCTGGGCGGGGCTGAAGAGCAAAACCTGACTTACCGGCCAACATCTGTGCGCCTGCAACGGGTCATACGAAACCCAGGCAGGACCTGGGCATCGGTCGAGCCATTCGTCGTTCGCCGAGTCGAGCTCATGCCCTCACGCTAGCTTTCGCCCAGGGGTTTTATCGCCTATGCTGCGGCTTCGGGCATCAGACCCGTACCGCGCAGACCTGCATTCCCGCGCGGAACAACATTCACTGCCCTGCGCAGTGAAACCGGCATCCGGCCTGATCGCATGATCATCGACACGACGGCCATGACCGGTGCCCGCCTTGCCTTCTGGGGCAGCCACATAGCCTGCACTGCATATCAACGGACTTCAGGGCATTGTGACCATGGATTGTTTGATCATCTATTCGCGCGACGGCGAAAGGCGATTCCAGACCCTCACCACCCGCTTCATCCCCAACATGAAAGCGGTGGAATTCACCGTACTCAGCGCCGAGCTGCCTGCCGGCCATCTCTCGCAAGGTGCGAACCAGGCGAGCGGCTCGGTGCGAGAGCTGATTCGGCAGCTAGGCATCGAGATCATCGACGTGCTGCCGGTGCGCAAATCCGTGCCGCCGGATGAGAAACGAGCGTGACCCGGCGCACGTCGCTCAGGGCTGCCAGGTGGTACGTTCGCCACTGAGCTTGTGGTCGAGAAAGCTGGCAGCACTGATCAGCGCCAGATGACTCAGCGCCTGCGGCGTATTGCCCAGATGATGGGCTCGCCGATCGAGCTCCTCGGCGTACAGCCCCACCGGGTTGGCGTAGCGCAGTAGCTGCTCGAACTCCAGATGCGCCTGATCGACACGCCCGGCGCGTGCCAGACACTCCACGTACCAGAACGAGCAGGCGACGAACGAGCCCTCCTCGCCTTTCAGGCCGTCGTCGGTGCGGTAGCGATAGACCATGCCGTCGCGCACCAGTTGCTGCTCGATGGCTTCCAGCGTCGCCAGCCAGCGTGGGTCGCTGGCGCCGACGAAACGCATGAGCGGCATCAACAGCATCGAACCGTCGACGTCCTGACAGCCGATGCGCTGAATGAAGTGCCCGCAGTCCTCATCCCAGAAGTTGCTCCAGATGTCGTCATGAATGGCCTGACGCTGGTCGTTCCAGCGCGCGAAAGGCGCCGGCAGCGAGCGCTTCTCCGCCAGACGGATGGCTCGATCCAGCGCTACCCAGCACATCAGCCGCGAATGCAGAAAGTGCTGCTCCTCGCCGCGTATCTCCCAGATGCCGACATCCTTCTGCTGCCAGCTGTCGCAGACCTGATCGACGATGCCCACCACATGGTGCCAGCCGTCGTGGGAGATCGCCTCACCGTACTTGTTGGCGAGGTACACCGCGTCCAGCAACTCGCCGAAGATATCCAGCTGAACCTGATCATGGGCCTCGTTGCCGATCCGTACCGGCTGCGCCCCACCATGCCCGGAAAGATGATCGAGAGAGGTCTCCGGCAATTCGTGCTGGCCACGAAGGCTGTAGAGGATACGCAGGTGAGCCGGGGTTTCCGAGCAGTCGTCGACGCGCTCGCGCACCCAGCGCATGAAGGCATTGGCCTCCTCGGTAAAGCCCAGGCGCATGAATGCGTAGACGGTGAACGAGGCATCGCGAATCCAGGTGTAGCGGTAATCCCAGTTGCGCTCGCCCCCCGCTGCCTCGGGCAGTCCGTAGGTGGCCGCAGCGAGAATGCCACCGTGCTTGCGTGAGGTCAGCAGCTTCAGTGCCAGGGCCGAGCGGTGCACCATCTCGCGCCAACGCCCGCGGTAGTTGGACTGCTTGATCCAGCGCCGCCAGTAGGCAACGGTGGCCTCCAGACAATGCTCGCAGGCACCGGCAGCGACCAGCGGATCGTCTGGCGCACCCAGCACGAACTCGGCATGTTCGCCTTCCTGCAACTCGAACTCGGCAACCCCACAATGCCGATCGATCTTCAGTGACTGGCTGGCGGAGAGGCGCAGGCTCGGCTGATCGGGTGCGTGGAAGAGCACATCGTCGCCCGCCATCTCCGCGACCGTGTCAGCGCGGCTGTAATCGTGACGAACACGGCAGCGCATGCGGATTCGTGCATGGCCGGAAACCACCTGAATCCGGCGAATCAGCCGCGGATGGTCGTCCACATCGGCATTGATCGGCATGACATCGGTGCACTCGACCACGGCAGACTCGGCCAGCCAGCGTGTCTGCAGCACGTTGGTGTCGGGCAGATAAAGCTGCTGCCGACGCGCGCCGGGCAGATCCGGCGCCAGCTGAAAAACTCCAGCCTCGGGGCTGTCGAGCAAGGCGCTGAAGATCGACGGGCTGTCGAAATCCGGCCAGCAGAAAAAGTCCACGCAACCGCTGTCAGCGACCAGTGCTGCACTGCGCATGTCACCAATGATGCCGTGGGCTTCGATGGGCATCTGACGCCCCTGAATCTCAACCATTGTCGCGAAACTCCGGGTAAAGGCTCATACCACCGTCGATGAACAGGGTCGTGCCGTGGACATAATCGGCCGCATCGGAAGCCAGCCAGACCACCGCATTGGCGATATCTTCGGCATCGCCGATACGGCCGTAGGGAATCAGCTCGAGCAACGACTTGGCGGCTTCGCCTTCGGTGGCCTCGCGGTTGATCGCGGTGCGGATCGCCCCAGGCGCGATGGCATTGACGCGAATGCGCTGCTCGCCCACCTCCTGGGCCACGCTGCGCATCAACAGATCGAGGCCACCCTTGGACGCCGCGTAGTTGGCGCGCCCTGCCCACGGGATCAATTGATGTACCGAACTCATCTGAATGATCTTGCCAGCCGCCCGCGACACCGCCTCGCGAATCTCCTGCTGACGGAACTGCCGCAGGGCCGCACGCACGCAGAGAAACTGACCGGTGAGGTTGACCTGCAGCACCTGGTTCCAGTCCTCCAGGCTCATGTCCACCGTTGGCGCATCACGCTGCATGCCCGAGTTGGCCAGCAGAATGTCCAGCCGCCCAAAAGCCGAGACGGTCTCGGCGAACAATGCCTCGACCTCCTTCTCACTGGACACGTCCGCACCCACGGCAATCGCCTCGCCGCCGGCGCTACGTATCTCCTCGACCAGTCGCTGCGCCGCCTCGCGCCCGGATCGATAATTCACCACCACCGCGGCACCGGCCTGCGCCAGCGCTTTCGCCGATGCCGCGCCAATGCCTGAACTGCCACCGGTAACCAGTGCGACCTGCTTGTGCAGAGAAATGAGCATGGGTTTTCACTCCTGAACCTGTAACACCTGACTGACCGGCAAGCGGCAGAGTTCAGGGAAAAGCCCGGCGCCGTCGATCCGATCACCAGCACCTGGCCGTCCCCTTGCGTAGCGAATGCCGGCAAGGTGAAACCACGCAAAACCACCATTGGGCGACATCGAATCGCTGCCTGATCAGCTGACGCGTCAGCGGCTGTAGCTGAATACTGCCGACTCCTGCCGCACTGACACGCGCAACTGCTGGCCGAAGCCAGCCGTTAGCGCCGCCCCTTGCCCGGCAGGATCGAACCCAGCACCTGCTTGGTGGCCTGTCGAATGATCCCGCCCTGATTCGGGTCGCCTTGCCACAGCGCGGAAGCGAACGCCTTGGCCTGAGCCAGGGTGATGTGCGGCGGCAGCGGCGGTACGTCTGGATCGGTCTTGAATTCGATCAGCACCGGCCGGTCCGAAGCGAAGGCTTGCTCCCAGGCCTGGGCGACATCCTCTTCGCGGTCGACGTAGATACCTTTCAGGCCGATGGATTCGGCGAACTGGTAATAGGGCACGTTGGGAATGTCCTGAGACGCTGAAAACTTCGCATCCCCCTCCATCGCCCGCTGCTCCCAGGTCACCTGGTTGAGGTCTTCATTGTTGAAAACCGCGCAGATCCAGCGTTTGTCCTGCCACTGCTGCCAATACTTGGCGACGGTGATCAACTCGGCCATGTTGTTCATCTGCATCGCGCCGTCGCCCACCAGCGCGACAACCGGTCGATCCGGGTGGGCGAACTTGGCGGCGATCGCATAGGGCACCGCCGCCCCCATCGACGCCAGGCCGCCGGACAGGGAACAGAGCATGTCTTCGCGGATCTTCACGTCACGGGCGAACCAGTTGGCACAGGAGCCAGAGTCGCAGGTGACCACCGCGCGATCCGGCAGGCACGGCGACAACTCGTAGGCGACCCGCTGCGGGTTGATCGGCGATGCAGAAGCCATGGCGCGGCGCTGCAGGGTGGTTTCCCACTGCGCCGTCCAGCGCTCGATGCGCTTGCGCCAGGTGCGCAGTTTCTTGCGCTCGAGTAACGGCAACAGAGCCCGTAGGGTATCGGCTGAATCCCCCTGCAGGTTGACCTCCATGGGGTAACGCAAGCCGAGCATGTCCGCCTGAATATCGATCTGCACCCCTCGGGCCTGGCCTTCCTTGGGCAGGAACTCGGCGTAGGGAAAGCCGGAGCCGATCATCAGCAGGGTGTCGCACTCGTTCATCATCTGGTAGCTGGGCTTGGTGCCCAGCAGGCCGATGGAGCCAGTCACCCAGGGCAGTTCATCGGGCAGCACCGCCTTGCCCAGCAGTGCCTTGGCGACACCGGCACCGAGCAATTCAGCGATCTGCGCCACTTCCCTGCTCGCCCCCAACGCGCCAGCACCGACCAGAATGGCCACTTTCTTGCCCGCGTTGAGCACCTCGGCGGCACGCTGCAAGTCAGCGTCGTAAGGCACCACCCGTGGACGGCTGTAGCCAACCCCGGAATGCAGGGTGCCATGCTCGCGAGCCGGCTCCTCGTAGGGCAGCGTTTGCAGGTCGTTGGGCAGGATGATAGCGGTTACCCGACGATCGCCCAGCGCCGTGCGGATGCTGCGGTCCACCAGATGACGGACCTGCGCCGGCGAGCTGGCCTGCTGCACGAAGGCGCCGGCCACGTCCTTGAACATCGACAGCAGATCGACTTCCTGCTGGTAATGCCCACCCAACGCATTGCGGGCCTGCTGGCCGACGATGGCCAGTACCGGCATATGGTCCATGCGCGCGTCGTACAGACCGGTGAGCAGGTGGGTGGCACCCGGGCCGGAGGTGGCGATGCACACGCCCAGGTCGCCAGAGAACTTGGCATCGGCCGAGGCCATGAAAGCGGCCATCTCTTCGTGGCGGGCCTGGATGAAACGGATCTTGCCGTCGGCTCTGGCCAGGGCGCCGAACACACCGTTGATGCCGTCACCCGGGTAACCGTAAATACGTCGCACGCCCCACTCATGGAGGCGTTCGACGATGAAATCTGCGACTGTCATGCTCATGGAAAACTCGCTCGAAGTTCAGGCCCATAAAGGGCCGACATGGATGGAGTTGCCACGCGGCGTTCAGCGTGCGCGACGGATCGCCCGGACAGCTTCACTGCCGGGCGCAGGGATCTTGACCGGGCCCGCAGCGCAGAGGTTTAAGGTTTCTGCCGGAGGCCGCTGCGCCTGTGCCAGGCTGGGGCCTGGCGATGGCGGCATGCGCATGTCTCTTGGCAAAAAGATCGAACATGCAGCGCGTGCGACCCTCAAACCACCAAGAGCATCGAGAGCGGAGGGAAGGTAATGACCCAGCGACTACCAGAGGACCCTACCCAGGCCCCAGGCACACTGGACACGCCAGGCGAGCAGCCTCCCCTCGGCCATCCCCAGGAACCGGACAACGATGTACTGCCGGACAAGCCTCAGCCCGATCCGGTTTGAGCGCGCTGATCCAGCTTCCATCAACTACCAGGCAGGAGTGAACCCATGGTCGCCTTCGAACCGCAGTCGCAACCCACCCGAGAGGGCCCGGCACGCCAGAACGTGAGAGGCTGGGAGCGCTTGCTGTCGATCGGTGGCGGTCTGTTGCTGGCTGCCCTGGGCGCCAGCAAGCAGGGCCAGCAGGGTAATCGCCAATTGAGTGCCGGCGGCCTGCTGTTGCTGCGTGGTCTGAGCGGTCATTGCAGCGTGAAGAGTGCAGCGCGAGATCCCCTCGAAGAAATCCGCTACCTGCGTGCCCGGGTCCAGCGTCTGCAGGAGCTGGTACTGATGGCCGAAGAGCTGGCAGACCGAACGCGCTCACCCGCGGTGACACCAGTGTCCCCTGCACCGGTTACGCCAGTCACGCCCGCGCCCGTGAATATCGATACGCCCCTTGCAGACGAACTCGCCGGTCGCGAGCACAGCCGATAACGACGACGTACAGCCCTTTCAAGCACGAACAGGTGTAGCCACATGGATAACGACAGCAAAGAACGGCCTCACAAGCGCCCAGGCAAGATCATTTCCGGGCACTGGCAACAGGATGCTCAGGAGCAGCTGCGCGCACGCATCCAGGCCGATCAGTCGCACACCGACGAACTCGAAGCACTGGCCCAGGTCGCCCGCTCGACCATCGCCGACCTGGAAAATCTCGATGCAGCGCCATCTGCCGACCGCCTGCAAGAGGCGGCACGGCAGCTCGCCGCCCTGCGCGATGCCCTGAACAACGCCAGTGGGCACGCCGTACACACCGTCGACCGCTTCGCCCATACCCACCCGTTCTGGCTGGCAGCTGCCGGTCTGGCCGCAGGTTTCCTGGCCAGCCGCGTGCTGCTCAAGCGCGAGCGTCGGCTGGAACGTCACGTAGGAAAAGGAGTTCTGCAATGACCGAAGACCCGCGGCAACCTCCGGTAGAGCCTTCCCTGCTCGGCCTGCTGCGCCAGCTGACCCGTGAAGTGCAGACGCTCTTCACCAAGGAACTGGCGCTGGCCAAGGTCGAGCTCAATGCCTCCCTGCAAGCCACCAAGACCGGCATCGCTGCCGTGGCTGGCGGTGCCATCGTGCTGCTCTGTGGCGTGCTGATGCTGCTGCTTTCGGCCGTGTACGGATTGAGCACCGTGGTGGCGCCCTGGCTGGCTGCGCTGATCGTCGGGGTGGTGGTCATCATTATCGGCCTGGTCATGCTCAAGGTCGGCCAGCAAAAATTCACGCCCTCTCAACTCACCCCCGAACGCACCCTGGACTCCTTGCAGAAAGACAAGGAAGCCGTGCAGAGGCAAATGTCATGAGTACCCACAGCACCATCGCAGCCGAATCGCTCAAGTCTCCGGAAGTGCTCGAGCAGGAAATCGATCAGCAGCGCAGCCGCATCGACGCATTGATCGATAATGTGGAAGCACGCCTGACGCCCCAGCGCCTGATCGATCAGGCGCTCGCCTACGGCCGTGAAAGCGGTGGGCTGGAAATGGCCGAACGGCTGGGGCAGACCCTCAAGGCCAACCCAGTTCCAGTGGCCATGACCGCCATCGGCCTGGCCTGGCTGGCCGTGGAACAGACCCGCGGTCGTCCGCAGCCAGCTGAGCGATTCGCCGAACCGGCCGACCACGAGTCACTTGCCGACGCACTGCGCGAAGCCCGGCAGTCCCTGGACCAGGGCACTCACGCAGCCAGGCAGAAGCTGCACGACCTCGCGGACAGCGCCGAGGCGGTTAAGAATCAGGTGAAACAGGGTGCCGACACATTGAACGTGGCGTTGCATCGCCACCCATGGAAATTCGCCGCGGCCGGTTTGGCCCTGGGCGCGGTGGTCGGCCTTCTCGGCACGAGCCGCAAGAAAGAAGTGGAAATTGAAGTCGAGCGCTACGACGTGCCGGACATCATCGACGGCTTCGACGATCTGGACGACGAACCGCCCTTTCGCCCTGGCGCGATCTGACCGCTACGGTCTCTTGCGGCCCAGGTGAAAGCCTGGCGTCCCAAGAGCAGGAATGCATCGATACACAACGCAGAAACGAAAAAAGCGCCCTAGGGCGCTTTTCGCGTTGCTTCCGGGTGTTCAGTGGGCCCTGGAAGCTATATATGGCGCAGCGGACGGGACTCGAACCCGCGACCCCCGGCGTGACAGGCCGGTATTCTAACCGACTGAACTACCGCTGCGCATACCTCGATTGGTGGGTGATGACGGGATCGAACCGCCGACCCTCTGCTTGTAAGGCAGATGCTCTCCCGGCTGAGCTAATCACCCTTCACTCTCGAAGTGGGGCGCATTCTAGAGAGCGACCCGCACCTTGGCAACCCCCTTTGTGAAAAAAATTTATTGGCGTTCCAAAGGCTTAGGAATCATCACGGTTTCAGCGCACAAACCTGAGCCTGCCTCGATACAGGGTTGGCCTAATCCGCCGCTGGAAGGAATAATGCGCCCTCGCGCTGGTCTGATCGTCGCGCGGCGTATCGAACATCTGCCGCCAGACTGCCCACGCTCTGCACCGATGCAGAAGCCTTGCGCACGGACTCATGATTTTTTGCGCGCCAAGCGCGCGCCCGCAAACTGGAGACACACCGCTCATGTGGTTTCGCAACCTGCTGGTCTACCGCCTCACCCAAGACGTTTCCTTCGAAACCGAAGCACTTGAAAAAGCCCTGTCCGCCAAGCCTGCCCGCCCCTGCGCCAGCCAGGAACTGGCGACCTATGGTTTCGTCGCCCCATTCGGCAAGGGCGCCGATGCGCCGCTGGTGCACGAGAGCCAGGGCTTCCTGCTGATTTCCGCACGCAAGGAAGAACGCATTCTGCCGGGTAGCGTGGTCAAGGACGCCGTGAAGGAAAAGGTCGACGAGATCGAAAGCGAGCAGATGCGCAAGGTCTACAAGAAGGAGCGCGAGCAGATCAAGGACGAAATCGTCCAGGCCTTCCTGCCGCGCGCCTTCATTCGCAAGTCGGCCACCTTCGCCGCCATCGCGCCAGCTCAGGGCCTGATCATCGTCAACGCCTCCAGCCCGAAGCGCGCCGAAGACCTGCTCTCCACCCTGCGTGAAGCCATCGGTTCTTTGCCAGTTCGCCCGCTGACCGTGAAGATCGCCCCAAGCGCGACCCTGACCGACTGGGTCAAGGCCCAGCAGGCAGCCGCCGACTTCCACGTGCTGGACGAGTGCGAGCTGCGCGACACCCACGAAGACGGCGGCATCGTGCGCTGCAAGCGTCAGGATCTGACCGGCGAAGAAGTCCAGCTGCACATGAGCTCGGGCAAGCAGGTCACGCAACTGTCGCTGGCCTGGCAGGACAAGCTGTCCTTCGTGCTCGACGACAAGCTGGTGGTCAAGCGCCTGAAGTTCGAAGACCTGCTGCAGGAACAGGCCGAGCAGGATGGCGGCGATGATGACCTGAGCCAGCAGGACGCCAGCTTCACGCTGATGATGCTGACCCTGATCGAGTTCCTGCCAGCGCTGTTCGAAGCCCTGGGCGGCGAAGACACCCCGCAAGGCCTCTGAGATAGCGCCAATCAGTCAGGTGGACGGCGCCTTGTCCGTCCACCGCGCTACGCTCACATGGCGCACGTCAAAAGCGCCCCGCGTCACTGCGCTGCCGTCACCTCTGACACCCGCGGCAGCATCCAACAATAACCAGCTCCGCACGCTCTTCCGGCCGCGGAGCCCGCTACACGTCATTACGGAATCTCCGCCATGTCTGCGCTGATCGCTCTGAGCCGCTTCGTCGGTAACACCTTCGCCATTTGGGTCCTGCTCTTCGCCGTTCTGGCGTTCGTGATCCCCAGTGCGTTTCTGCCGCTGACCTCGTGGATCGTGCCACTGCTCGGGCTGATCATGTTCGGCATGGGCCTGACCCTCAAGGCCGAAGATTTTCGTGAAGTGGCCCGGCGACCGGGGCGCGTGCTGGTCGGCGTGCTGGCCCAGTTCATCATCATGCCGGGCCTGGCCTGGCTGCTGTGCAAACTGTTCGCCTTGCCTGCGGAAATCGCCGTGGGCGTGATTCTGGTCGGCTGCTGCCCTGGTGGTACGGCGTCCAACGTGATCACCTGGTTCGCCCGTGGTGACGTCGCCCTGTCGGTATCGATCACCTCGGTGACCACGCTGATGGCACCCGTGGTGACACCGGCACTGATCTGGCTGCTGGCTTCGGAATGGCTGCCGGTGTCTTTCTGGGCGATGTTCGTGTCGATCCTCCAGGTAGTACTGTTGCCGATCATCATTGGTCTGGTGGTACAGCGCGTGCTGGGTGATCGGGTCAAGGTTGCGGTGGATATTCTGCCGCTGGTTTCGGTGCTGTCCATCGTCGCCATCGTCGCTGCTGTTGTCGCCGCCAGTCAGGCGAAAATCGCCGAATCCGGCCTGCTGATCATGGCCGTCGTGGTCCTGCACAACAGCCTGGGCCTGGGCCTGGGCTACCTGGCTGGCGTACTGACCGGCATGCCGCTGGCGCAGCGCAAGACGCTGTCCATCGAAGTCGGCATGCAGAACTCCGGGCTCGGCGCTGCCCTGGCAAGCGCCCACTTCTCGCCGTTGGCGGCGGTTCCCAGCGCGTTGTTCAGCGTGTGGCACAACCTCTCCGGTGCACTGCTGGCGACCTTCCTGCGCCGCATGAAGGACGACCGGGACAAGTGACCGACGCACCTGCAGGGTGGGCCGGGCGGCGATCCGCTTCGGCCCACCAAATTCGCATGCCCAGTTCCTAACGGCATTGCCCACGCGGCATAGGAGGCGATCGGACCCCCTCTGCGTTTTGCCCCGCCAGACACTTCATGCACAATAGTGGGGCACGCCGGGGACGACCCTGGGTTCGAGTGCCTTACTGCCGGGGACGACCCCACCACACGGGAGTCGCTTTATGTCCTGGATCATTCTGTTCTTCGCTGGCCTGTTCGAGGTCGGCTGGGCTGTCGGCCTGAAATACACGGACGGCTTCACTCGCCCCCTGCCCACTCTCCTCACCGTTGCGGCGATGGTCGTCAGCCTGGGCCTGCTCGGTCTGGCCATGAAGGAGCTGCCCCTGGGCACCGCCTACGCCATCTGGACCGGCGTCGGCGCGGTGGGCACGGTGATCGCCGGCATCATCCTGTTTGGCGAGTCCATGGCGCTGATCCGCCTGGCCAGCGTGGCACTGATCATCTGCGGCCTGGTCGGGCTGAAGATGAGCCACGGTTGAAATGAAAGAGCACGCCGATTGGCGGGCTCCTTCGTTCAGTGCGCAGAGAAATCGCAGCTCAGCGCCTGTCGCCACGCAACGCGGCAACCTCTGCCTGCAACACCTGGCGTGTGGCCGCGGTTGCCTCGATTGGCGTACCGGCGACCAGATCGACCCGCGACCAGAAGCGGCGGAACAGGCGCTTCTGCGGATCACGACTGAAGAAGCTGCCCCACAACCCGCCCAGCGCCATGGGAATCACCGGCACCGGGTTGTCCTGCAGAATGCGCTCGACACCTGCCTTGAACTCGTCGATCTCGCCGTCAGCGGTCAGCTTGCCTTCGGGAAAGATGCATACCACCTCGCCGTCACGCAGGTACTCGCCAATGCGCTTGAACGCCGCATCGAAGACCAGCAGATCCTCGCTACGCCCGGCGATCGGCACGGTACCCGCGGTGCGGAAAATGAAGTTGAGCACTGGCAGGTTGTAGATCTTGTAGTACATGACGAAGCGTATCGGCCGGCGTACCGCGCCGCCGATCAGCAGTGCATCGACGAACGACACGTGGTTGCAAACCAGCACCGCCGGCCCCTCGTCCGGAATGGCATCCAGCCCCTTGTGCGACACCCGGTACATCGAATGGCCGAGCAGCCAGATGAGGAAGCGCATGGTGAATTCGGGGACGATCTTGAAGATGTAGCTGTTGACCGCCACGTTCATCAGCGAAATGACCAGGAACAGCTGCGGGATCGACAGGCCGGCAACGCTGAGAAAGAGGATCGACACCAGTGCCGATACCACCATGAACAACGCATTGAGAATGTTGTTGGCGGCAATCACCCGGGCCCGCTCGTTCTCGGCGGTACGCGACTGGATCAGGGCGTACAGCGGCACGATGTAGAAACCGCCGAACACCCCGATGCCGAGGATCGAGCCCAGCACCCACCAGGCATGGCCATAGCCGAGCAGCGCCAGCCAGTTGTGCGGCTGTGCCGCCTCCGGCACACCACCCGAACCCCACCACAGCAGAATGCCGAACACCGACAGGCCGATGGAGCCGAACGGCACCAGGCCGATCTCCACCTTGTGCCCGCTCATCCGCTCACAGAGCATCGACCCCAGGGCGATGCCCACCGAAAACACGGTGAGAATCAGCGTGACCACGCTCTCGTCACCGTGCAGCCACTCCTTCGAATAGGCCGGAATCTGCGTCAGGTACACCGCGCCGAGAAACCAGAACCAGGAGTTGCCGACCAGCGAGCGGGAGACCGCCTTGGGCTGGGTCAGGCCCATGCGCAGGGTCAGCCAGGTCTGGCGCAGGATGTTCCAGTCCAGGGCAAGATTCGGCAACGCGGCGTCTGCACGCGGAATGGCGCGGCTGGTCAGGTAACCGATCACCGCCACCAGCACCACCGAGACGGCGACGATCACCCCGTAATGGGCACTGGTGAGCATGATGCCGGCGCCAATGGTGCCAGCCAGAATCGCCAGAAAGGTGCCCATTTCCACCAGCGCGTTGCCACCGACCAGCTCCTCGGGCTTCAACGCCTGGGGCAGGATCGAATACTTGACCGGGCCGAACAGCGCCGACTGCAGGCCCATGGCGAACAGCACCGCGAGCATCAGCGCGAGGTTACCGAGCAGCACACCGGCCGCCCCGATCAGCATGATGAATATCTCGAAGAACTTGAGCCGGCGAATCAGCCAGTCCTTGGCGAACTTCTCGCCGAACTGCCCACCGAGTGCGGAGAACAGGAAAAACGGCAGGATGAACAGCATCGCCGCCACGTTGACCATCAGGTCCCTGTCCGTGTCGAGGCTGAGCTTGAAGAGGATCGCCAGGATCAACGACTGCTTGAAGATGTTGTCGTTGAATGCGCCAAGCAACTGGGTGATGAAGAACGGCAGGAAGCGCCTGCTCTTGAGCAGGGCGAATTGAGATTGCTGGCTCATCGATACCTTCCCTATTGGTGATTCGCTGAACATTGGACTGCAACTGCCCGAGCAAAGCCACAGCCCCGGCACTTTTGTTTCCGTGAAAGGCCACTTCCACGTCGTGGTGCGCTCAATTGAACAAGGGATTACCGCGCAGCCGCGCCACGGCCAGATCGACGAACGCGCGCACCTTGGCGGGCGCTTGGCGCCCCTCGGGATACAGCACGTGAATCGGCAACGGCGGCTCCTCGAAGGCGTCGAGCACGATCTGCAGCGCGCCTTCCTGCAGGGCCGGGCCAACCTGATAACTCAGTACGCGGGTCAGCCCCCACCCGGCGCTCGCGGTGGCGATCGCCGACTCGTTGGTGTTGCAGTGCAGAACCGGGTCGACAACCACCCGCTGCCCCTCGGCGAAGCGCCATTCCGGCGAGGCCCAGGCACTTTGCGACACGACGATACGGTGATGTTTGAGATCGGCGGGCGTGGATGGCAGGCCATATTTCTGCAGATAGCACGGTGCCGCACAGATCACCCGCCGCACCGACCCGACCTGAATGGCGGTGAAGCCGGAGTCGGCCAGATGACCGATACGCACCGCCACATCGATGCCCTCGTCGACGATGTTCACCGGCCGGTCGACGAAGAAGGTACGCGCATGCATGCCCGGGTAGGCATCCAGGTAATCCAGCACCAGCGGCAGCACGTGCAGGTGGCCGAACATCGACGCCGCGGTGACGGCCAGGCTGCCGGAGGGCTCGGCGTAATGGCCAGCGGCGGCCAGTTCCGCTTCGGCGATATCGCCGAGAATCCGCCGGCAATCCTGCAGATAACGGTTGCCTGCATCGGTGGTTTTCACCGAGCGCGTGGTGCGCACCAGCAGCCGGGCGCCGATCAGATCCTCGAGGCCCGCGACGATGCGCGTTACCGCTGGCGCACTCATGTGCATCTGCCGCGCGGTACTGGCGAAGCTGCCGGTTTCCGCGACCTTCACAAATACCCGCATCGCCTGCCAACGATCCATCTGCCTGCCATTCCTCTGGTTTCAGCGTTGACTACGCACCAAGCGCAGCGGAGCAGTATGCCGTATATAGGCGAGTATTGTGGAAGCGCGCCACGCGCGCGAAATCACGGGCATGGCCCGTTCCCACAGGTAGTGCATCGACGCGTCTACAGAGCCTGCTCGCAACCGTAGATACAAGGGTGGGCTGAAGCCCACCCTACGGGACGGGGTCGGCCAGGTCATGGACGCTGCCATTTCTCAAACGCCATTCACCTTCTGCTCCTGTGCTCCGCATCAGGGGTCATGCCTGGGTTCGATGGGTATCGCTGTGCTCGACACCATCCTGCGAGGGTATCAATCAGCGCTTGAGCTTCAGGTACAGCGCTTCGACCTTTTCCCGCGCCCAGGGCGTCTTGCGCAGGAAGGTGAGGCTCGACTTGATGCTCGGGTCGCTCTTGAAACAGCGGATATCGATGCGCTGTGCCAGGCCGTCCCAACCCAACTGCTCGACCAGTTCGGCAAGAATGGCCTGCAATGTGATGCCGTGCAGCGGATCTTTGGACGTACTCATATCGGGCTCCTGATTCCTGGCCCGTCAGCTTACCAGCAGGCCGCAACGAAAAGGCCCGGACAATGCCCGGGCCTCTGGTCAATCGAGTTACGGAAGCGCGATCAGATGTGCGCGTCCTGATACTCCTTCTCGGCCTCGTCGAAGCGCTTGACCATCGCTGGCGTTGCCGGGCGACCGATCTTGCTGAAAATGACGATGGCCAGGGTGGCGAGGATGAAGCCCGGGATGATCTCGTACAGACCCAGCCCGACGAAGTTCTTCCACAGCACCACGGTCAATGCACCGACCACCATACCGGCCAACGCGCCGTTACGGGTCATGCCTTTCCACACCAAGGAGAGGATCACCACAGGGCCGAAGGCGGCACCGAAACCAGCCCAGGCGTAGGACACCAGGCCCAGCACCTTGCTGTCGGGATTGGAGGCGATAATGATCGCGACGATGGCGATCAGCAGCACCATGCCACGACCGACCCATACCAGTTCCTTCTCGCTAGCGCCCTTGCGCAGGAAGGCTTTGTAGAAGTCTTCGGTCAGGGCACTGGAGCACACCAGCAACTGACAGCTCAGGGTACTCATCACCGCAGCCAGAATGGCAGACAGCACCAGGCCGGCAATCCATGGGTTGAAGAGGATCTTGGTCAGTTCGATGAACACACGCTCGCTGTTATCGGTGACCGGGCCGGCCAGCGCCGGGTTGTTGGCGAAGTAGGCGATGCCGAAAAAGCCGACTGCCACAGCGCCGCCCAGGCACAGGATCATCCAGATCATGCCGATACGGCGTGCGGCCGGAATCGACTTGACCGAATCGGCCGCCATGAAGCGCACCAGAATGTGCGGCTGGCCGAAATAGCCCAGGCCCCAGCCCAGTAGGGAAACGATGGCGACGAAGGACAGGCCGCGGAACATGTCGAAGTTGGCCGGGTTGGCCTGTTCGATGGTAGCCATGGCCGCGTCGAAATCACCCAGGGCGAGAATCACGAACACCGGGGTGATCAACAACGCGAAGATCATCATGGTGGCCTGCACCGTATCGGTCCAGCTCACTGCCAGGAAGCCGCCAACGAACACGTAGACGATGGTGGCTGCTGCGCCGACCCACAGGGCGGTGTCGTAGCTCATGCCAAAGGTCGATTCGAACAGGCGGGCGCCGGCCACCACGCCCGAGGCGCAGTAGATGGTGAAGAACACCAGGATGATCACTGCCGAGAAAATTCGCAGCACCTTGCTGGTGTCTTCGAAGCGGTGGGTGAAGAAGTCTGGCAGGGTCAACGCATTGTTGTTGTGCTCGGTATGCACACGCAGGCGACCGGCAACGAACAGCCAGTTCAACCAGGCGCCGAGGATCAGGCCGATGGCGATCCAGCTTTCCGAGATACCGGCGATGAAGATCGCGCCTGGTAAGCCCATCAGCAACCAGCCACTCATGTCCGAGGCGCCAGCCGACAGAGCGGTAACGAAGCTGCCGAGGCTGCGCCCACCGAGGATGTAGTCGGAGAAGTTCTTGGTCGCGCGGTAGGCAACGAAGCCAATCAGCACCATGGCCAGGATATAGACCACGAAGGTGACCAGCATGGGAGTACTTGCAGTCATTTGGGGAATGCCCCTCTCGTTTGTTTTTATTCGAACCGGGGATTACCCGGTCCAGTTGGCACATCACGACCATCGGTCACGGTCGTGCTCCAGATAAGCCATTCTTCTAACCGCAGATGGCGTTACCGATTCGGGGCATACGCCCCCAATAGCAAAACGGGCAGAAACCTGATGATTTCTGCCCGTTGGTATCACTCGTCGCCCAGCGACAGCAGTGAGGCGTTTCCGCCCACCGCCGTGGTATTCACAGACGTGGTGCGCTCGTTGACGAAGCGCAACAGGTAGCTCGGGCCACCGGCTTTCGGGCCGGTACCGGACAGGCCGCAGCCGCCGAACGGCTGTACGCCGACCACCGCACCGATCTGGTTGCGGTTCACGTACAGGTTGCCGACCCGCGCCAGGGCTTCGATGCGGGCGGCAGTTTCCTCGTTTCGGCTGTGGATGCCAAGGGTCAATCCGTACCCGGTGGCGTTGATCGCCGCGACAACCTTCTCCAGATCGCTGGCGTCGAAGCGAACCACGTGCAGAACCGGACCGAATTGTTCCTTCTTCAGTTCGTCAATGCCACCAATCTCGAACGCCACCGGTGCGATGAAGTGGCCGTTCAGATCGGCACGCAGCGAGGCCTCGGCAATCAGCTTGCCTTCGCCCTTGAGCTGGTTGATGTGCGCCAGCAAGCCTTCACGGGCTTCGGCGTCGATCACCGGGCCGATATCGTTCTCGCGCAGGTGGGTCGGGCCGATCTTCAGCTCGGCCATGGCCCCCTTGAGCAGGTCGATCACCCGCTCGGCGATATCGCGCTGCACGTACAGCACGCGCAGTGCCGAGCAGCGCTGGCCCGCACTGGTGAAGGCCGAACCGACGGCATCCTTGACCACCTGCTCAGGCAGCGCAGTGGAGTCGACGATCATGGCGTTCTGGCCGCCGGTCTCGGCGATCAGAGTGGCGATCATGCCGTCCTTTTCGGCCAACTGACGGTTGATGATGCGCGCCGTGTCGGTGGAACCGGTGAAGCACACGCCGGCAACGCGCGGGTCGCGGCAGAACACGCCGCCCAGGGTGGCACCGTCGCCTGGCAGGAAGGCGATCACATCCTCTGGCAGGCCGGCTTCGAACATCAGTTCCAGGGCGCGTGCGGCGATCAGGCTGGTCTGCTCGGCCGGTTTGGCCAGCACCACGTTGCCGGCCACCAGCGCGGCGCTGATCTGGCCGAGGTAAATGGCCAGCGGGAAGTTCCACGGGCTGACGCAGACGAAAATGCCACGGCCTTCATGGAACAGTTCGTTGCGCTCGCCGGTCGGGCCCTTGAGCTCTTCGCGGCCCAGCTTGAGGCGCGCCTGCTGCGCGTAGTAGCGGCAGAAATCCACGGCTTCGCGGACTTCGTCGATGCCGTCCTGCATGGACTTGCCGGCTTCCACGGTGCACAGCGCCATCAGCTCGGCACGGTTGCGCTCCAGCAGGTCAGCGAGGCGCTCGAGAATGCTTGCCCGCTCATCGATAGCGACCGCATTCCAACGCGGCCAGGCGGCACTCAGACCATCCAGCGCTTGGGCGGCCTGGGCGGCGGTGGCGAACTGGGCAGTGCCGACCACCTTGTCCAGGTCGAAGGGGCAGCGCACTTGCTGGGCGGTGCCGCTCAGGGTCTGGCCGTTTATCACAGGGGCAGCCTGCCATTGACGGTCGAGTTGCGGCTTGTAGGCGTTTTCGAGCTCGGTCAAAGAATTCTGGATATTCATGTTGATGCCCTGGGAGTTTTTTCGTGTAGCCCCGTACAGCGCAGGTGGCAGCGGGATTTTGTTATTACCGAGGCTGGCGAATCTGCTCAGCTGGGTGACCGGGTGATCGATCAGCGATTCGACCGGCACGCTCGGGTCGACCAGTTGGTGAACGAACGACGAGTTGGCACCGTTCTCCAGCAGGCGGCGCACCAGGTAAGGCAGCAGATCCTTGTGAGCCCCCACTGGCGCATAGATGCGCACGGTCTTGCGATGCGTCTCCAGCACCGTGTCGTACAGCGCATCGCCCATGCCGTGCAGGCGCTGGAACTCGAACTCGCGCGGTGACGTCTGCTCGGCGGCCATGGCCAGGATGCAGCTGACGGTGTGCGCGTTGTGGCTGGCGAACTGCGGGTAGATGACGCCACGGGTGAACTCGCTGAGCAGGTAGCGGGCGCAAGCCAGGTAGGAGGTATCGGTGCCTTCCTTGCGGGTGAACACCGGGTAGCCGTCGAGGCCCCAGACCTGGCACTGCTTGATCTCGCTGTCCCAGTAGGCCCCCTTGACCAGGCGCAGCGGCATCTTCTCGCCGAGTTCCCTGCCCAGCAGGGTCAGCCAGACCAGCACCGGCAGGCAGCGCTTGGAATAGGCCTGGATCACCAGACCGAACTCGCCCCAGCCGGCGACGGCGGGGTCACGCAGCAGCTTCTCGTAGAGTTCCAGGGACAGCTCGAGGCGATCCGCCTCCTCCGCGTCCACGGAAATCCCGACGTTCAGCTTGCGCGCGCGGATCACCAACTCGCGCACGTTGGCGAACAGCTCGCTCAGCACGCGCTCGCGCTGGGCCACCTCGTAACGGGGGTGCAGTGCCGAGAGCTTGATCGAGATCGACGGCTTCGGGCCCGGGCCGACCTGCGGCTCGGCGCCGACGGTGTCGATGGCCTTGCGGTAGTCGGCCATGTACTTCTCGGCGTCTTCGGCGGTCAGCGCCGCTTCACCGAGCATGTCGAAGGAATAGGTGTAGCCCTTTTCACGCTCCGGGCGGCCGTTCTTCAGCGCTTCGCTGATGGTACGGCCGAGCACGAACTGCTTGCCCATGAGCTTCATGGCCTGGTTCATGGCCGCGCGGATCACCGGCTCGCCGGAACGCTGGATCAGACGACCGAGTACGTTCTTCGGACGGCCATCGCGGGTCTGCGGATCGACCACCTTGCCGGTCATCACCAGCCCCCAGGCGGCGAAATTGACCAGCACGCTGTCGCTCTTGCCGAGGTGACGCTCCCACTCGGCGGCGCTGAGCTTGTCGCGGATCAAGGCATCGGCGGTGGCGGCATCCGGCACCCGCAGCAGGGCTTCGGCCAGGCACATCAGCATCAGGCCTTCCTGGGTATCCAGGCTGTACTGACGCAGCAGCGCATCGAGGGTGTCGACCGCGTTGTCGCGACCACGCACGTCCTGGATCAGGCTGCGCGCCTGCTGGCGAACGGCCTCGATACCGGCAGCACCAGGATCGGCCAGCTGCAGCAGTTCGCCGAGATAGGCTGCCTCGTCAACGTTGTAGTTGGCGCTGATGACAGGGAAAAAATCGGCGGCCTTGGCAGCGGAGATCCGGTCAAGGAACTCCTGGTGCAAGACGTGACTGGCTTTGAACATCACGCCCATCCTCTTGTTATGGAGATTATCTGTGGGATACCCCTGCTTTGGGTCTAGCTCAGATACGGGTATCTGGCGATCGCACGACGCAGAAGTGGATGGCGGAATGTAGAGGCAGATTGGTGACGGCTTCTTGCGAAAACCTCTGGAGTTTTTGCAGAAAACTCCGAAGAGTTGGTGAGATCTCTGGGTATGCATGGCAGACAGGATGCGTCGATGGGGGCGCATCGCCGGTAGCCAGACTGCTATGACCTAAATGGGCAATAGAGGACAGCACGAGAACAGCGAAATCCGCTATATACCAAGTGGACCCAACAGAAGCTGCTGGAGCCACGAATCACTAAAAAGACACAGGATACCTTCCCCCTATGAGCCAAGAAAACCGCAGGCACCACAACACGGCAGGTATAGAAAGACAATGATTTTACTACTGGATAGCGCATTTCCTGCGAAGCAACTTGAAGGCAGTGCTGAACTCGATCTTCGCAACATATCGATTAAAGTCTGGCCAACGTTGCTATCCAAGTGCACTGCTACAAATCTACGCCTCTATCACCTGAAACTAAGCTCGCTTGAAGGGATTGATTCACTCATCAACACTCGAGAACTTGCATTGGAATGGGCAACGAAAATTGAAAGCTTAATGCCTGTTTTTAAGCTCCAGAATCTGACACATCTCTCCGTATCAGATTTTCCAAAATTACGGGATATTGATGGTATCCACGAGTTGCATGAGCTGGTCGAATTGAACCTGTCTGGCAACCTTGGGGGCGGCTCCTCCCCTCTTCGCCTCAATTCCATTGAGCCTGTATCGCAACTTCCTAAACTCACCAAGCTTTCTTTGCTTAATATAAAACTTGAAACCAATGACATCACATCCCTTGCTCGCTGCTCTCAGCTTCGCAACCTACGGCTGTCGAATCAGTTTGAGCGAAGCCAAGTCGCATTTCTTGCCAGCCGGCTGAACGAGCAACTCATTGAACCTCTGACCGCTTACACTGGCACCCACATAAACTGCGAAAAATGCAATGGCCTGAAATCAATGTTCACGGGGCGGAGAATGCCATTTCTTTGCCGACTCTGTGATACAGCGCGTTTTGAAAAGCTGACCCGTGAGTTTAAGCAGATGGCGCTCAACTCATAACTACATATATTTAAACATGGCGATAGCTGATAAAAATCGCGCATCAGTCACTAGATTGTTGTTTCTCCACCCGCCGCAACGCCCGGTAGAGCGTGGAGCGGTGAACCTTGAGTACCTTGGCGGCCTGATCGACGGACTGCCCGTCCTCGTTGATCAAGCGGCGCGCCTCGTCGATCTGCTCACTGGACAGCGTGGGTTTTGCGCCGAATTTCACGCCGCGGGCTTTGGCAGCGTCGCGGCCGTCCTTGGTTCGTTCGAGAATCAGCGAGCGCTCGAACTCGACGATACCGGCGAAAACCGCCAGAACCGCCAGACCGTTTTCCGTGGTGGTGTCAGCCCAGGGCTCGGACAGGCTGCGAAGCCCCGCGCCACTGACGTGAATCCGCTCGGCGATCTCCAACAACTCTCGCGTGCTGCGTGCCAGGCGATCGAGCTTGGTCACGGTGAGCACGTCACCTGGGCCCAGCTCGGCGAGCAAGCGGGTCAGCTCGGGGCGGTTGCGCCAGTTGTTCTTGGTCTGCTCCGAAACGAGCCGGGTGCATCCCGCCAGCTCCAGCCCGAACAGCTGGCTGAGCAGGTTTGGCGTTTCACTGGCTCTCGCATAACCGAGGTAACGGGGTCCCGTTTCCTGGAGCGACTCTGATTCCGGCGCAACGCTCATCGGCGGGTAACTCCGGGCAAGGCCACATTGCACCGCATCGCGGCTGCCGAGATGACGCTGATAGATTTGTGTGGCGGCGATGAGGGAAGGTATCGAGGGAAGGATTGGCAAGAAAAGGCTGGAATCATGCTGCATTTACTCTGCGCTGGCGGCCCGACCTGCGCGAAACTGAACCTGCCTTGCCGCGATTGCGGTGGCACCCGTGAAATAACCTACACCAAGCTCTGCAGCGTGGAAACCCTGCGGCGTAGCGCTCGCAAGCGAACGCAGCGCCCTGTACCCCGCTGAAGATGTCACCAAGCGCCGAACCGCTGCCAGGCAAAACCCCTGACCCTCAACGAGAACGCCACCGCCCTTTACGGTAACGGCGGCGCACGGTCTGGCATTGCGCAATCAGGCAGTCAGACGGGTCAGCGCCTCACGGTACTTGTCGGCGGTCTTCTGCGCGACGTCGGCCGGTACTGCCGGCGCTGGCGGCTCCTTGTTCCAGCCGGTGGATTCCAACCAGTTGCGCACGAACTGCTTGTCGAAGCTCGGCGGGTTGGTGCCTTCGGCGTAGCTGTCGGCTGGCCAGAAGCGGCTGGAGTCGGGGGTCAGCACTTCGTCCATCAGGGTCAGGGTGCCGCTTTCGTCGAGGCCGAATTCGAACTTGGTGTCGGCGATGATGATGCCGCGGGTGGCTGCGTACTCGACTGCCGCGATGTACAGCGCGATGGAGGTGTCGCGCACCTTGGCGGCCAGCTCGGCACCGATGATCGCTTCGCACTGCTCGAAGCTGATGTTCTCGTCATGGTCGCCCACGGCGGCCTTGGTCGACGGGGTGAAGATCGGCTGTGGCAGCTTGGCGGCTTCCTTCAGACCGGCGGGGAGCTGGATACCGCATACGGTGCCGCTCTTCTGATACTCCTTCCAGCCCGAACCGACGATGTAACCGCGCACGATGGCCTCGACGGCAACCGGCTTGAGGCGCTTGGCGACCACGGCGCGGCCCTCGACCAGCGACAGCTCGGCGGCCGGCACCACGTCTTCGACGCGATCACCGGTGAAGTGGTTGGGCACCACATGGGCCAGCTTGTCGAACCAGAAGTTGGAGATGGCGGTAAGGATCTTGCCCTTCTCCGGAATTGGCTGCTCGAGGATCACGTCGAAAGCCGACAGGCGATCGGTTGCGACCATCAGCATGCGCTTGTCGTCGATCTCGTAGAGATCGCGGACTTTGCCCGAATAGATCTTTTTCAGGCTCAGGGAAGGTGTGGTCATATCGAGATTCCGCCTTGTCGCGTGAAAGTCGCGCCGCTCTTCGTCAAAGCTGACGACCGACGGCCGGGTAAGTAGCAACAGCGCCGAGGGCACCTCTAAAAACTACCTGCGTTGTCATCGCTGCGTTGAAAACAGGCTCGAGATGCTCATTTACAACTCGTGAACTGCGCTTTTTCGCCTGTTCTCGCCTTGCGCCGACTGCCTCGCCTAGGTTTTTAGAGGCCCCAGTTGGCCTGCCTGTGAAAACAAAAGGCGAAACCCCTGGAGGTTTCGCCTATCGCCAACCACTCGCCAAGAATCCTTAGCCGAGGTTTTCCTGAATCATGTCCAGCACGCGGCGTGCGACATCGGCCGGTGCGATGGTGTTGAGGTCTTTCTCGACCGTCACCTGCACGGTATCGCCAACGGCGGTCAGGCGGACCTGATAGCGCTCGGCGCGGGCTTCGATGTCGTCCTTGTTCTCCGAGCCGCCGAACAGACGGCTGAAGAAGCCAGGCTTCTCGTTGGCACGCTGCGGGCCTTCGGCCAGGTTGACGTAATAGACGCCCAGGGTACGGTTGATGTCGTCGACGCGCAGGTCAGCCATGCGCAGCGAGCGGCCAACGCCGGACCAGGCACGGTCGAAGTCGGTGCTCAGGTTCAGCACCGGGTTGCCATTGCCATCGGCGGAGAGGCTCACGCGGCTCGGTGCGTCGTAGTCACGACCGGCCAGCAGCGATACCGAACCGCCCTGCTCGACGCTGCGCGTCAGGCTGGCCTGCAGGTCGTCGAGCAGCGCGGCATCCAATGCCTTGTTGACGCTACGCTCGGTGAACGGCACATCGCTGGTGCTGCCGGCCGGACGCTGAGCGGTGACCACGAAGATTTCGCTGGTGTTGCGCTGTACGCCTGGCTCGAGGCGCACGTGCACGCGGGTCTCGGTGTTGCTGTCGAGGCCGGCGACACGACCGCCCAGGCGGCTCTGCATGCTGCTGGACAGCGCATCGAAGCGCTGCCAGTCGGTGCTGAATTCGCCGGTCTGTGGACGCTCGTCGACGATGCGGAAGCCGCCGTCCTCGAAGTACTGGCGGGCACCCGGCCAGACTTCAGCGGGAACGCGCTGAGCGACCAGCCAGCTGGAGTCGCCACTGTTCTGCAGGCTGAACTCGCTGACGCTCTCGCTAACGGCGAGTGCTTGCGGGCGCGGCACTTCGTACTCGCCCTCCACGTCGCTGTTGCGGATCTGATTCGGCACCGGCAGCAGCGGATCGAGACGCTTGGCCTCGACATCGGCAGGCAGTTGCATCGGTGCGGTCTGCCGCGCGGTCAGGTAATCGCTACCGCGATCGCGGAAGTAGCCATTTTCGCCCCAGATCCAGCCACAGCCACTGGTGCTGGTGATGATCAGAGCAAGTGCGGAAAGTCCGGCCAGTCGCTTCATGCGTCGTAATTCCTCGATTAGACCAATACACCGGACTGGCGCAGGGCCTGACGCAGCGGTTCGTGACAACGGGGGCTCAGCCAGGTCAGCGGCAAGCGAATGCCGTCGGCCATCATGCCCATTTCGTTCAGCGCCCATTTCACCGGAATCGGGTTGGCTTCGATGAACAGGTTCTTGTGCAGGGGCATCAGGCGGTCGTTGATCGCCCGTGCGATCGCCGCTTCACCGCGCATGGCCGCCGAACACATGTCGCTCATCGCCCGCGGGGCCACGTTGGCGGTCACGGAAATGTTGCCCTTGCCGCCCAGCAGCATCAGCTCGACCGCCGTGGCGTCGTCGCCGGAATAGAGCAGGAAGTTCGAGCTGACACGGTCGAGGATGTCACGGGCACGCTGCAGGTCGCCGGTGGCTTCCTTGATGCCGATGATGTTGTCGACGGCGGACAGGCGCTCGACGGTTTCCGGCAGCATGTCGCAGGCGGTACGCCCCGGCACGTTGTAGAGAATCTGCGGAATGGCCACGGCTTCGGCAATGTGGCGGAAGTGCAGGTACAGGCCTTCCTGGGTCGGCTTGTTGTAGTACGGCGTGACCAGCAGGCAGGCATCGGCGCCGGCGGTCTTGGCGTTCTGGGTCAGCTCGACCGCTTCGCGGGTGGAGTTGGCACCCGTGCCGGCGATCACCGGGATGCGCCCGGCGACCTGATCGACCACGCGGCGGATGACTTCGATGTGCTCGTTGACATCGAGGGTCGCCGACTCACCCGTGGTGCCGACCGCGACGATGGCGTTGGTGCCCTCTTGCAGGTGGAAATCCACCAGCTTGCTCAAGGCATCCCAATCGAGATTACCCTGTGCATCCATGGGCGTGGCCAGTGCCACCATACTGCCCGCAATCATGCAACCGCTCCTGCTGAAAAAGAGAGCCGTAATGGTACTGGCGCCACCAGCCTTGCACAAGCTAAGTAGCAGGTGGCGTGAACGACCGTCATTGCATGCCTCTGGCGCCGCGCTTCGCTTGCCGATAGCGGTATCTGGTCATTCCCCTGGCGGGCGCTTTTCGCTACCCTGCGAGTTTGTTTGGCACTGTCTATAGAGCCGAGCGTTCAACGTTTAGGAAGGCTGCATGTCCACCCCCCCAGTTCGCGAACAATTCCTCGTCATCAGTGCACTCGGCACCAACGCCATGGAGCTGACCAACGTACTGTGCCGAGCCAGCCATGAAAACCGCTGCGCGGTCGTCAGCACGCGCCTGAGCCGCCACGGCGAGTTCAGCGCGCTGGTGCTGCAGGTGTCTGGCAACTGGGATGCCCTGGCGCGCCTGGAAACGGGCCTGCCGGCACTCTCCAAGAAGCATGAGTTCACCGCCAACGTGATCCGTAGCGCAGCGTCGGAGGTCCGCCCCCAGGCGCTGCCCTACGTGGCCTACGTCAGCTCGGTGTACCGCCCGGACATCCTCAACGAGCTGTGCCAGTTCTTCATCGATCACCGCGTCGAACTGGAGGCCCTGACCTGCGACACCTATCAGGCGCCGCAGACCGGCGGCACCATGCTCAACGCCACGCTGACCGTCACCCTGCCAGCCGGCACCCAGATCAGTTGGCTGCGCGACCAGTTCCTGGATTTCGCCGACGCGCTGAATCTGGATGCGCTGATCGAACCCTGGCGCCCACAGAACCCATAAGGAGCCCTTCATGGCCATCGCTATCGACGCCCCTGTCCCCGACTTCAGCGCCCCCGCGACGGGCGGCGAGTTCAACCTGGCCGCCTACAAGGGCAAGCAGTTGGTGATCTACTTCTACCCGAAGGACAATACTCCGGGCTGCACCACCCAAGGCCAGGGCTTTCGGGATGGCCACGCGGCCTTCGCTGCGGCCAACACGGTCGTCGTCGGCGTGTCGCGCGACAGCCTGAAGACCCATGAGAACTTCAAGGCCAAGCAGGGCTTCGCCTTCGAACTGATTTCGGACAAGGACGAAAGCGTCTGCCAGCTGTTCGACGTGATCAAGCTGAAGAAGCTCTACGGCAAGGAGTACCTGGGCGTCGACCGCAGCACCTTCCTGATCGACAAGAACGGCGTACTGCGCCAGGAATGGCGAGGGGTCAAGGTGCCCGGCCATGTCGATGAGGTACTGGCCGCAGCCCAGGCCCTCAACAAAGCCTGATACATATGAAAAATGCCGCTCTCGAGCGGCATTTTTCATGGCGACCTCTTCACCCTGGCATCACGCCTTGCGCAGCCAGTAACGGAACACGTCACCCTCGGTTTCCTCACGCAGCAGCTCATGGCCAGCCAGCCGGGCGAAGGCCCGGAAATCGCGCTGCGACCCGGCATCCGTGGCCAACACCTTGAGCACCTCGCCACTGGCCAGGCCATTGAGCGCCATCTTGGCCTTGAGCAAAGGCAGCGGGCAATTCAAGCCACACGCATCCAGCTCGGCCTGATGCTCGCCCCGCCACACCGCTACATCCCCCATAACGCCCTCCGTTTTTCCAGGCCGACAGCATAACCCAAGGCCCGCCGACGCTGGTCAGGCAAGTGCCTCCCGGCTACAGTACGGCACTGATCCGACAAGAGCTCCATGCATGAATGTTTTGCGCCCTACCCTGCTGACGCTCGCCTGCCTGCTGGCACAACCGACGATGGCCAACGACCTGCCATCACTTGGCGATGCCAGCTCGTCGATGGTTTCTCCGCAACAGGAGTATCAACTGGGCCGGGCCTGGCTGAGCATCGTCCGCGGCCAGGTCAGCCAACTGTCGGATCCGCAGCTCAAGGACTTCGTCGAAAGCAGCGTCTACCGCCTGGCGGAAACCAGCCAGGTTCAGGACCGGCGCCTCGAGTTCGTCCTGCTCAACAGCCCGCAGATCAACGCCTTTGCAGCGCCAGGCGGGATCATCGGCGTCAACGGCGGGCTGTTCCTCTACGCGCAGACCGAAGGCGAATACGCCTCGGTACTGGCCCACGAACTGGCCCACTTGTCGCAGCGCCACTTCGCCCGCGGCCTGGAGGCCCAGCAACGCATGCAGTTGCCGGTCATGGCCGCGATGCTCGCTGGTATCGTCGCAGCGGCAGCGGGTGCCGGCGATGCCGGCATCGCCGCCATCGCCTCGACCCAGGCAGCAGCGATTCAGGAACAGCGGCGCTTCTCCCGGCAGAACGAACAGGAGGCCGACCGCATTGGTCTGGTCAACCTGGAAAAGGCCGGCTACGACCCCCGCTCGATGCCGAGCATGTTCGAACGCTTGATGCGTCAGTACCGCTACGACCGCATGCCACCCGAATTCCTGCTGACCCACCCGGTCTCCGAATCGCGTATCGCCGATACCCGCAACCGCGCCGAGCAGTACCAGGCCGGCGGCACCGAAGACAGCCTGCGCTACCAGCTGATGCGTGCCCGGGTGCAGCTGACCTATGAAGAAACCCCGGGCATCGCTGCCAAACGCTTCCGTGCCCAGCTCGATGAAAACCCGAACATGGACGCCGCCCGCTATGGCCTGACCATCGCCCTGATCAAGGGCAGCCAGTTCGACGAGGCACGCGACACCCTGGCGCCCCTGCTGCAGAAGGCACCGGACGACGTCACCTACAACCTGGCGCAGATCAGCCTGGACAGTGCAGCCAACCGCCTCGCCGCCGCCGATCAGCGCATCAAGCGTCTGCTCGACCTGTACCCTGGCAACTACCCGCTGAACCAGGCGCGCATCGACCTGCTGCTCAAGCAACGCAAAATTCCCGAGGCCGAGCAGGCCCTGAACGATCTGCTCAAGCGCCGCGTGAAGGATCCGGACGTCTGGTATCAGGTTGCGGAAGTGCGCGGCCTCAGCGGCAACACCATCGGCCTGCATCAGGCCCGGGCAGAGTTCTTCGCGCTGGTGGGGGATTTCAACCAGGCCATCGAGCAGCTCGACTTCGCCAAGCGCCGCGCCAGCAACAACTTCCAGCTGGCTTCACGCATCGACGCCCGCCAGAAAGAGCTGATCGAAGAGAAGCGCATGACCGAAGAGATGCTGCGCTGATGAACGAGCGCCAAGTCGGGGCCTGGTAGCTCCTGCAGCCGGCTCTCGCTTGGCGCTTTGCCCTTGCAGCGTGCCGCTGCTGTCAGGCATTGCCAGCGAGCTTCAGGCGTGCCGCCTGGGTGAAGTCGAGCATGCGCTTGAGCGGCTTGATCGCTCTGGGAATCAGCGCCGGATCGACGAACACCTCGTTACTGCCCTCACGCAGGCACTGCAAGGTGCGCTGCAGGGTGTTCATCGCCATCCACGGGCAGTTGGCACAACTGCGGCAGGCGGCGCCATTGCCGGCTGTCGGCGCCGCGACGAACTCCTTGTCGGGACACAGCTGCTGCATCTTGTAGAAGATGCCGCGATCGGTGGCGACGATGAAGGTCTTGTTCGGCATCCGCTGCGCGGCAGCGATCAGTTGGCTGGTCGAGCCAACCGCATCGGCCAGGTCGATCACCGCGGTCGGCGACTCAGGGTGCACCAGCACGGCCGCTTGCGGATACAGCGCCTTCATTTCTTCCAGCTGGCGGGCCTTGAACTCTTCGTGGACGATGCAGGCACCGTCCCAGAGCAGCATGTCGGCACCGGTCTTGTTCTGGATGAAACGCCCCAGATGCTGATCCGGCGCCCAGATGATGCTCTCGCCGTTGTCCATCAGGTGCTCGACGATCTCCACGGCGCAGCTGGACGTCACCACCCAGTCGGCCCGCGCCTTCACCGCTGCCGAGGTATTGGCGTAAACCACCACGGTGCGCTGCGGATGCTGATCGCAGAACGCGGCGAATTCGTCGACCGGGCAACCCAGATCCAGAGAACAGGTGGCTTCCAGCGTCGGCATCAGCACGCGCTTTTCAGGGTTGAGGATTTTCGCCGTCTCGCCCATGAACTTGACGCCGGCGACCAACACGGTCTGCGCCGAATGCTGATTGCCGAAGCGGGCCATCTCCAGCGAGTCGGACACGCAGCCACCGGTTTCTTCGGCAAGCGCCTGCAGCACCGGGTCGCAGTAGTAGTGGGCGACCAGAACGGCATTCTGGCGCTTCAGTTCTTTGCCAATTTCATCACGGTAGAACGCTTCCTGCTCCGCCGTCAGCGTCTCTGGCTGTTTGGCATCGAGATGAGCTTGGACAAGAAGTCGTTCGGCAATCTGCGTCATGTCGTCAGGCCCTATCGAGGTCTATGAGCACGGAACGTTGAGTATACCGCCAGACGCACCGGGCTGGCCGGAACAGGCAGAGGGGCGTCGCAGGTTGCACAGCCGCGGGCTGCGAACCTTGCGCGGGCGCGCATGTTAAGGGCTTTGTCGGACGATTTTCAATCGCCCGGACGACCTCGCATCGATCCACCGGTTGATCGCCAGGATAATCCGCCGCATCATCAGCATCAGGACAACGACTTGGCCGAGCGACAGCCGCCAGGCAGCAGGGCCGCAGGTGGCCAACCAGGTTCAGTCGCGCAGAGGCCGAATGCGACTTCTGCAAGAAGCACCGTTATCACCATTTTGGAAAACATCGACCACGCGCGCGCCCCGCGGTGGTCGTTCAGCGATTGAGGATGTCATGGCTTACGAAAGCATCGAATGGGACAAGCTGGGTTTCGATTACATCAAGACCGACCAGCGCTACCTGTCGCACTGGCGCGACGGTGAATGGGATCAGGGCAACCTGACCGAAGACAACGTACTGCACATCAGCGAGGGCTCCACGGCCCTGCATTATGGCCAGCAGTGCTTCGAAGGCCTCAAGGCCTACCGCTGCAAGGATGGCTCGATCAACCTGTTCCGCCCTGACCAGAACGCTCTGCGCATGCAGCGCAGCTGTGCGCGCCTGCTGATGCCGGCACCGTCGAACGAGCAATTCATCGAGGCCTGCAAGCAGGTGGTACGCGCCAACGAGCGCTTCATCCCGCCATACGGTTCCGGTGGCGCGCTGTATCTGCGCCCGTTCGTGATCGGCGTTGGCGACAACATCGGCGTACGCACCGCGCCGGAGTTCATCTTCTCGGTGTTCTGCATCCCGGTCGGCCCTTACTTCAAGGGCGGCATGAAGCCTAACAACTTCGTGATCTCCGGCTATGACCGCGCCGCCCCCCAGGGCACCGGCGCAGCCAAGGTCGGCGGCAACTACGCCGCCAGCCTGATGCCCGGCTCGCAGGCCAAGAAGAACAACTTCGCCGACTGCATTTACCTCGATCCGCAGACCCACACCAAGATCGAGGAAGTGGGCTCGGCGAACTTCTTCGCGATCACTCACAACGATGAATTCGTCACCCCGAAATCGCCATCGGTACTGCCAGGCATCACCCGCCTGTCGCTGATCGAACTGGCCCAGAGCCGCCTCGGCCTGAAGGTCATCGAAGGCGACGTATTCATCGACCGCCTGGGCGACTTCAAGGAAGCGGGCGCTTGCGGCACCGCTGCCGTGATCACCCCGATCGGCGGTATCGAGTACCAGGGCAAGCTGCACGTGTTCCACAGCGAGACCGAGGTCGGTCCGACCATCAGCCGCCTGTACAGCGAGCTGACCGGCGTGCAGTCCGGTGATGTCGAAGCACCGCAAGGCTGGATCGTCAAAGTCTGATGCGACGCGCTGGCGGGCCTTGACGGCTCGCCAGCACAGACTGACTGCCGGAAACGAAAAAAGCCCGGATCTTTTCAAGAGATCCGGGCTTTTTTCTGCGCCTTCACCTGGAAGGCTTGAGATGGTGGGTCGTGTAGGATTCGAACCTACGACCAATTGGTTAAAAGCCAACTGCTCTACCAACTGAGCTAACGACCCGTGGTGCGAGCGGTATGATACTGATTTAATTCAGGAATTCAACACCCACCGGAAAATAATTTACTGGTAACGGGTGGGATCGGGCACACCGGCGGCGGCGAAGCCGGCCGAGCGCAAACGGCAGCTGTCGCATTTACCACAGGCACGGCCGTCATCGTCGGCCAGATAGCAGGAAACGGTCAGACCGTAATCCACCCCCAGACGCGAACCCTCCTGGACAATTTCAGCCTTGCTCATCATCTGCAACGGCGCCTGGATACGGATGCCCTGCCCTTCCACGCCCATCCGGGTCGCCAGGTTGGCCACCCGCTCGAAGGCCTCGACGAACTCAGGCCGGCAATCGGGATAACCGGAGTAGTCCACCGCATTGACGCCGATGAAGATGTCCTGGGCTTCCAGCACCTCGGCCCAGCCGAGCGCCAGGGCCAGAAAAACGGTATTGCGTGCAGGCACATAGGTGACCGGAATACCCGTGGTCGGGCTCTGCGGCACATCGATGCTCGAGTCGGTCAACGCCGAGCCACCGATACCACCGAGGTTCATGCCGATCACCTTGTGTTCGACCACACCCAACTGCCGGGCGACCCGCTCGGCTGCCTGGAGCTCGGAACGGTGCCGCTGACCGTAGTCGAAGCTCATGCTGTAGCAGCTGTAGCCCTGCTCCCTGGCCATCGCCACCACGGTCGCGGAGTCGAGGCCACCGGATAGCAGGATGACCGCTTTCTTTTCACTCATGTCAGTGCCCCGGCTCATCGTTCCAAAGAATCTTGTGCAGCTGCAGTTGCATGCGCACTGGCAGATTGTCGGCGATCACCCATTCGGCCAGCTCACGCCCACTCACCTGCTGGTGGCTCGGCGAAAACAGCAGCTCGCCGGCACGCTCGGCCAGGCCGTACTGGATGATCTTGCTCACCGACCAGTCGTAGTCCTCACGCGAACAGATCACGAACTTGACCTGATCCCGCGGCTGCAGGTACTCGATATTCTCGTAGCGGTTGCGGGCCACCTCGGCCGAACCCGGCGTTTTCAGGTCGATGACCTTGCTGACCCGAATATCGACAGCGGAAACATCCAGCGCGCCACTGGTTTCCAGAGACACGTCGTAACCGGCGTCACACAGACGCTGGAGCAAGGGAATGCAGTTGGGCTGCGCGAGCGGTTCGCCACCGGTAACGCACACATAGCGCGGACGGTAACTCGCCACCTGCTCGAGGATGGCGTCCAGCGAGAGGATTTCCCCGCCACTGAAGGCGTAGGCGGTATCGCAGTATTGACAGCGCAGGGGGCAGCCGGTCAGGCGCACGAATACCGTCGGCAAGCCGGCAGTACGCGTTTCCCCCTGCAACGAGAAAAAGATCTCGGTAATGCGCAGGGTATCTTTCATAAGGGCCACGGGCGTGACGGCGAAACAGGCCATCCGCCTCCGTTGCGAAAAAGGACGGCGATTCTAAACGAAAAGCATGGCTGGCAGCCATTTTTGACGTCTGCTGGCGACGGCCTGCAGGTCAAGTGCCCGGTTTGCAGGCAAAAAAAACCCGCGACAGGCACGGGTTTCTTTCACAAGCCGAGGCTCACTGAATGCGCTGCAGATCACGCTGGGCCAGCTGGGCAGCCGACGTGCCCGGGTACTGCGCGATGACCTGCTGCAGAATGCCCTTGGCCTTGTCGTTGTTGCCCATGCGGATTTCCACATCGGCCAGCTTGAACAGCGAATCCGGCACCTTGGAGTGCTGCGGATAGGCCTGACTGACCTTGGCGAAGGCCTGACCCGCACCCTGCAGATCGCCCTTGGCGAGGTTCACCTCACCAAGCCAGTACTGGGCATTGCCCGCGTATTGACTGTTCGGATAACGACGCAGGAATGCTGCGAAGGCTTGGCTGGCCTTGTCGAAATCCTTGGCCTTGATCAGGTCGAAAGCTGCATCGTAGAACAGCTTTTCCTTGGCCGGGTCTGCCGGCTCGCCGGAGGCTTGTGCCTGCCCTGCATCACCCGCGGAAGCACCACCGGCACCATTGCTGGCACCCGTGGCTGGAGAATTCTGTGTGGCTGCAGCACCGGCTGCGGCACCACTACTCAGACGCTTATCAAGATCCTGGTATCGCTCCAGGCCTTCCTGCTTCATACGCTGAATATCGTTCTGCTGCTCTTCGAGCATGCCACGCAGTTGCGCGATTTCCTGCTGCATCTGCTGGAGCTGATTGAACAGCATGCCCTGCGCCGAAGACGGGGTTTCCACCCCACCTCCGGCGTAGGCGCCAGACGTGCCGTAACCGGCATTTGGATTACCACCACCGTTACCGGTACTGCCATCCTGTACGGGAACCTGAGCCCAGGCCGCAAGCGGCAGGCTCAGCGCCATTACGGTTACTACACGTCGGCACATTCGCATATCGAATTACTTACGCAGTTCGACGCGACGGTTCTGAGCCCAGGATTGCTCGTCGTTGCCGGTGGCAACAGGACGCTCTTCACCGTAGGAAACCAGTTCCAGCTGAGCTGGGGAAACGCCTTGCAGTACCAGGTAACGCTGAACGGCCTTGGCACGACGCTCGCCCAGAGCCATGTTGTATTCGCGGGTACCGCGCTCGTCAGCGTGGCCTTCCAGGACGACGCGAGCGCCATTGCCTTTCAGGTCTTTGGCATGAACGTCCAGAGCGCGCATGGCTTCCGGCTTCAGGTCAGAGCTGTCGTATTCGAAGTAGAAAGTGGTGATAGCGCGCAGAGCGGCTTCTTCACTCAGGCTGCCGTCGACGGCGCCGGTGTTTGCACCGTAGCCAGCGTTCGGGTCTACAGCGCCTTCGCCAGCGGTGTCACCGCCTTTGGAGGAACAGCCAACAGCCACGGCGAGAGCCAGGCTCAGTGCAGCAAATTTGCCAAATTTCAGCATTTCCATGTGTAACTCCTAATGAACCCCAGTGTGTTAAGCATACAAACAGGTGAAGCACCGCGCATCAGTTCAGGAAGGGGGACCAGGATGGCTCTCGAACTTCGCCTTGAGCGGTAGGTAGAGGGAGCCTAACGCGACCGTTAACGGACGCTAACATCAGGACTCCCCGCCCCTGCTGGCGGGTAGCGTAGATTAGCATGGTGCCATTGGGCGCAACAGTAGGCGACTCATCCAAACTTGTATCTGAAAGAATGCGCAGATTGCCACGCTCGAGGTCCTGTGCCGCTACCTTGAACACGGTGTAACCATCCTGGCGATGA
This sequence comes from Pseudomonas sp. SZ40, assembly GCF_052958135.1. Classification (NCBI taxonomy): domain Bacteria; kingdom Pseudomonadati; phylum Pseudomonadota; class Gammaproteobacteria; order Pseudomonadales; family Pseudomonadaceae; genus Pseudomonas; species Pseudomonas sp. SZ40. Next base: position 51,627 of record NZ_JBQWIF010000035.1, read on the forward strand.
ATCATTACCAGGGTTTTCTCGTCGGCAGACAATTTAGGGTTGGCATTGTAGTTGCCGACGAAGGTCACTCGGTCGACCGCACCAGTATTGATGTTGGTCTTGTAAATCTGTGGTTTGCCGGAACGGTCGGAGGTGAAATAGATGGTCTGACCGTCCTTGCCCCAGAAGGGCTCGGTATCGATGGCGTAATGATTGGTGACACGGCGCAGGTTCTTCGAACCAATGTCCATGACATAGATTTCAGGGTTGCCGTCTTTCGACAGGGTGAACGCCAGCTTGCTGCCATCCGGCGACCAGGCAGGGGCGCCGTTGAGGCCTTCGAAGTTGGTGACCTGCTCGCGACGACCGGTATCGATGTGCTGCACGAAGATGCGCGGGCGCTTCTGCTCGAATGAGACATAGGCGATACGCTTGCCATCCGACGCGAACGACGGCGACAGGATCGGCTCACGGGATTGCAGCAGGGTCACTGCACGAGCACCGTCATAGTCCGAACGCTGCAGGGTGTAACGGGTGTTGTTGACACCGAAACGCTCTGCAGTGACATACAGCATGCGGGTGGAGAATGCACCCTTGACGCCGGTGAGCTTCTCGAACGACTGGTCGGCAATATGGTGAGCCATGTCGCGCAGTTGATCGGTGCTCCCCCCCACGTTGCCGGTCAGCACCTGCTGCTCGGTGGCCACGTTGAACAGGGCGAATTGAATCTGCAGACGTGCACCGTTGGGCACGATGTTGCCAACCAGCACGTATTGGGCGCCCAGCGCTTTCCAGTCACGGTAGATGACTTCGCTGCCCTGGGTCGGCAGGCTGATCATGTTCTGCCGCGGGATCGGCTCGAACACACCGGAGTTGCGCAGGTCGTTACCGACGATGGTGGCGATGTCTTCGGGCAGGACGTTGCCGCCTTGCCAGCCGAAAGGCACCACGGCGATCGGGGTGGCCCGATCGGTGCCGGTGCTGATCACCAGTGGATCAGCCGCCTGCACGGAACCGACCAGCATGGCCAGCCCCAGTACAATGATTCGCATCAGGGTATTCACAGACCTAAATCCTCCGGTTTGAAGACGGCACGTCGCTGCCGGTAACGCTGGTCGAACGTAGCCCGATCCAGTTGCTGCATCTCTACAATGCGACCTACGTTGCGCACTGCCTGTACTGCTGAGCTGTCGAACGGCGAGTCGCCGCTGGAACGGCTGACACTGGCATTGGTGATGGTGCCATCGGGCAACATCTCGATCAGCACTTCCACACTCATGCCATTACGCGCCGACGGCGGACGCCGCCACTGCTCGCTCACCAGCTTGACGATCAGATCATCGAGGCTACCCGCAACCTGATCGCCCTGTGTCTCGGCCAGCGCTTGCTGTCGCTCGGTGTCTTCGGACAGCAACTCGGCCAGAGCCGCCGCTTTCTTGTCCTCGACGGCCTTGCGCTCGGCTGCCTGGGCATTGGCCTTTTTCTTGGCATCTTCGGCAGCTTTCTTCTTCGCTGCATCGGCTGCCGCTTTCTTCTTGGCCTCTTCGGCTGCCTTTTTCTTGGCATCCTCAGCGGCTTTTTTCTTCGCTTCCGCTTCAGCGGCCTTCTTCTTGTCGGCCTCCAGCGCAGCTTTCGCCTTGGCGACGTCGGCCAGCTTCTTCTGCTCGGCGGCTTTCGCCGCGGAAGCATCGGCCTCAGCCTTTTTCGCCGCATCGGCCTTTCGAGTTTCCTCGACTTTCTTTTGTTCCGCTGCTTTCGCTGCCTGCTGCTTCTGCTCTTCGGCCTGCGCCTGCTTTTCCTGCTCGGCTTTCTTCTGCTCGAGCTGTTCGGTCTCGAACTGCGGCGCGGCGGTCTTCTTCGCCTCACCCGCAATCTTCTGATTGGTCTGGGTAGTGGCCTGGCTCTGCGACTTCAATTGATACAGGGTAGCCTGCACGATCGGTTTCGCTGGCGGCAGATCGGGCGCGAAGGCAAAACTGACGAACAGCATGCCGAACATCAGCACATGCAGGCCTACGGCCAGGATCACCGGCCAGAAAAGGCTTTCCGAAGGTGAGCGTTCACGCTGCTGCATCAGGGCGCCTCGGTAATCAGACCGACGTTACCCACGCCAGCCTGCTGCAAGCCACCCATGGCTGACATCACGGTGCCGTAATCGACCGACTTGTCGCCACGCACGAACACCTGCACCTTCTTACCCTGGCTACGAGTCTGATTGATGATCGCCGTGACGGCACGGGTCATCTCGTCGAGGGTCAGGGCGCGATCCTGCACGGTATCGGTATCCACCTCAGTGCCCATGTTCCAGTAGTAGGACTTGTCGGACTTGATGGAGATGGTCAGCACCTGTGAATCGTTGTCCTGAGGCAACACTTCACTGCTGACCTGCGGCAGGTCGACCTTGACCCCCTGGTTGAGCATCGGCGCCGTCACCATGAAGATGACCAGCAGCACCAACATCACATCGATGTAGGGCACTACGTTCATCTCGGCGACGGGCTTGCGTCTGTTGCGAATTCTGGCCATGGCTCTGAAAACCTATCTATTGATCGCCTGAGGCTTAGTCTTCACTACTGTGCACTTTGCGGTGCAGGATCGCCTGGAACTCATCGGCGAAGGTGTAGTAGCGCGAGATCAGCATTTCACCGCGGGCAGCGAAGCGGTTGTAGGCAATAACGGCGGGAATCGCAGCGAACAGGCCGATCGCCGTGGCGATCAGCGCCTCGGCGATGCCGGGCGCTACGGTCGCCAGGGTGGCCTGCTGCACCTGAGCCAGGCCACGGAAGGAGTTCATGATCCCCCAGACGGTACCGAACAGACCGATGTACGGGCTGGTGGAGCCGACGGTGGCGAGGAACGGCAGGCTCTGCTCGAGCTTCTCTTCCTCGCGGGAGATGGCAACGCGCATGGAGCGGGCAACGCCATCCATGACTGCATCCGGGTCCATGCCGGGCTGCTGACGCAGGCGGGAGAATTCCTTGAAACCGGCACGGAAGATCTGCTCCAGGCCCGAATCCGGATCCGGGTTGCTGCCTGCCTGACGATACAGTTTGGACAGGTCGATACCGGACCAGAAGCGCTCCTCGAAATTGTCCAGTGCACGCTTGGCGCCACGCAGCAGGTTGCTGCGTTGGAAAATCATGACCCACGAAGTGACCGAGGCGGCCACCAGGATCAACATCACCAACTGCACCACCAGGCTGGCGTTGCTGATCAGACTCCACATAGACATGTGGTCAACGGCGTTGGCTTCCACGCTTACTCTCCTGCAGTAGATGTACCGGTACCGACCTGCTCGGCGAAGGCTGTTCGCAGAGACGGAGGCATGGCCCGGGGTTTGAAATTGTCGGCGCCCACACAGGCCACCAGAAACTGCCCTTCGCAGAGCAGCGCGTTATCCGTCACTCGCCTCACCTGCTGACGAAAGCGCAGGCTGGCACGGTTCAATTCGGTTACTTCGGCACTCACCAGCACTTCGTCGTCCAGCCGCGCCGGCGCGTGATAGCGCGCCTCGCTGGAGTGCACGACGAACAACAGGCCCTCTCCCGCCAGCGTCGACTGGGCAAAACCCAGTTCGCGCAGCCGCTCGGTTCGAGCCCGCTCCATGAATTTGAGGTAGTTGACGTAATAGACGACACCACCGGCATCGGTGTCTTCGTAGTAAACACGACAGCGATGGGCGAACGGCTGACCAGCGTATTGCGCGCGCATACTCTAGTGCCAGCCTCGAGTCTTGCCAATCGGCCCGACAAGTATTTTTTTCATTGCCCATCTCCATCGCTGAACAGGTCAGGTGTCGGTCGCTCATCCATGCGTTTCGGCGTATTCAGGCCAAAGTGCAAATAAGCATGTCGCGTGACCACTCGCCCTCTCGGCGTACGCATGATGTAACCCTGCTGGATCAGATACGGCTCCAGTACATCCTCGATGGTGTGGCGCTCTTCACTGATCGCCGCTGCCAGGCTGTCGACCCCGACCGGCCCACCGTCGAACTTCTCGATCATGGTCAGCAGCAGGCGACGGTCCTGATGATCGAAGCCGCGCTCGTCCACATCCAACAGGTTCAAGGCCAGATCGGCGATCTGCCGGGTGATCTCGCCCTGCCCGCGCACTTCCGCGAAATCCCGCACGCGGCGCAACAGACGGTTGGCGATACGCGGCGTGCCACGAGCCCGGCGGGCGATCTCGAAGGCCCCCTCGGGCTCGATCGGCAATTCGAGAATGCCCGCCGCGCGCATGATGATGGTCGCCAGGTCCTCGGTGTTATAGAACTCGAGACGCTGCACGATACCGAAGCGGTCACGTAGCGGGTTGGTCAACATGCCCGCCCGAGTGGTCGCGCCGACCAGTGTGAAAGGCGGCAAATCGAGCTTGATCGAACGAGCGGCAGGCCCTTCGCCGATCATGATGTCGAGCTGGAAATCCTCCATCGCCGGGTACAGCACTTCTTCGACGATGGGCGAAAGACGGTGAATCTCGTCGATGAACAGCACATCGCCGGGTTCGAGGTTGGTCAGCAGCGCAGCCAGGTCGCCCGGGCGTTCGAGCACGGGGCCCGAGGTGCTCTTGATGGAGACGTTCATTTCCTGAGCGATGATATTCGCCAGGGTGGTCTTGCCCAGCCCCGGCGGACCGAAGATCAGCGTGTGATCGAGGGACTCCTTGCGGCCGCGGGCCGCCTGGATGAACAGCTCCATCTGCTCGCGCACCACAGGCTGACCGATGTATTCGGCCAACTTGAGCGGACGAATGGCACGATCGACCTGCTCTTCGCGGTCGCGACCACCTGCCGTGACCAGCCTGTCTGCTTCGAGCATCTACAGCATTCCCTTCAGCGCACGACGAATCATGTCTTCACTACTCAACCCATCTTCTTTGACCGCCGAAACGGCGCGACTGGCTTCCTGCGGTTTGTAGCCCAGGGAAATAAGCGCACTGACCGCATCATTCTCCGCGCTTGTGACTGCGCTACCCGCACGAGGTTCAACCACCAGGTTGGCCATGCCGGGCACGGTCTCCCAGGCCTTGAAGCGATCCTTGAGCTCGACCAGCAGGCGCTCGGCGGTTTTCTTGCCGACGCCGGGAATCTTCACCAGCGCGGCCGTATCCTGAGCCTGCACGCAGCGCACCAACTCATCCACTTCGAGGCCGGACATCAAGGCCAGGGCCAGCTTCGGGCCGACACCATTGAGGCGGATCAGCTCACGAAACAGCTCGCGCTCACGCTTCTCGAAAAAGCCGTACAGCAGGTGCGCATCTTCGCGCACCACCAGGTGGGTGTGCAGCGTCAGCGGCTCACCCACCGAGGGCAAACGGTACAACGTGGTCATGGGGACTTCCAGCTCATAGCCCAGACCATTCACATCCAGAATCAAATGTGGCGGCTGCTTTTCCGCCAGAGTGCCGCGTAAACGTCCGATCACCGGCGCATTCCTTTCAATTTAGAAAACGTGGGCCCTGTTGATGTCCCGTGCACCAGCTTGCTTTTGATGCAGCAGCGCCGACACACGGCACATCTTGACCAGGCACCTATAAACGAAGACGACCGCCGCGCCGCTTGGCGCTGGCCAACCCATGGGGAATGAGACTCTGCCGATGATGAGCATGACACAGGGCGATGCCCAAGGCGTCCGAGGCATCGATCTGCGGCTTCTGCACCAGTTTGAGCAGGTGCATGACCATCATCTGCACCTGTTGCTTGTCGGCGGCGCCCGTTCCTACCACTGCCTGTTTGACCTGGGTCGCGGTGTACTCGCTGATTTCCAGGCCGGCTTCCATGGCGGCGACGATGGCGGCGCCACGGGCCTGGCCAAGCTTCAGTGCAGAATCCGCATTGCGCGCCATGAATACCTGCTCGATCCCCATGGTCACCGGCCCGAAGGTGCGAATCACCTCGCTGACGCCGCGAAACACGATCTGCAGGCGCTCGGGCAGCGGTCCGTTGCCCGTTCGAATGCAGCCTGACGCTACGTATTCGCAAGTGCGCCCCGTATCGCGTATCACGCCGTAACCGGTAATGCGGGAACCGGGGTCGATTCCCAGAATCAGCGTCATGCCTTTCATCCACCAGTGGCATCGGCTGCCACACTGTCTATTTATCCAGGCGCGAGTATAGGGTCGTCGATAGCTTGCCGTCATCCACAGGATCCACAGCCCGTCGGACATAAATGCCTGAAAGCACCGTTTTGCCAGCTCGCTCGCGGGGATCGATCACCGATTCGTATACCGGTGATCGCGCCCGCACCGCGAACCCGAGGCCTCAGCACCCCGCGCGTGCCACTCGCAGCCGGCTTGCCGTTGACCATTCGCCACGCTACCCTTCCCACGTCGCTGCAAAATCAGCGAACGGGTTTGGCGACCCGATCTACCGAATGGCGCATGTGCGCCCCATGACCATTGCTGGCGCATTTTTTGTGCCCGCTTTGTCGCTCTATGGTGGCCGTGCGTGGGAGACCTTCGGGTCTGCCGGCGTCCATTCGGGCCGGTTCGCCAACCTGCGCACGGCTGCCACCCATATCGTTTGGCGACGGTTCGTGGCAGCTCCTATATACCGAATGGAGCCTTGCCCAATGAAGCATTCGCACGCCTTGAATCTTTCCAGTGATGAGAAAGGAGGCCGGCACCATGACTGACCTCATGCCACTGTCCAGCAATCCAGGCAGCGCACCCGTGCTGCTGATCGATACCAGCCGCTCCTATATCGACCTGCAGGAAAGCGCGGAGCAACGCCTCAGCGCGGTGCGCGGCCTGTTGCAGAGCCTGGCGCTGATGACCATCACACTGGCAGACGCCAATGACCTGCGCTATCTGAGCGAAGCCGCGTACCTGCTTACCGAGGATGCCTACGACCTGGCCAAAGCCGCTCACCATGCCGCGCTGCGCGAAGCGAGTCAGCGCTAGGCATCAGGCACCATCGACCCTGCCCACCTCGGGCTGCGCCTTTCACCTGGAACCTTCGCGTCGCGGCCGAGATCGATTCGCTGGCAAGCCAGCTCCTACAATTCTGAGCCTTTGCGCGGCAGATGGATTGTGCAGACTTCGTCGTAGGAGCCCGCTTGCGGGCGATTGCGGTTACGACATTCACGCAGATGTATCGCAGCCGAAATCGATTCGCTGGCAAGCCAGCTCCTACAATTTTGGTCCTCTGCGCGGCAGATGGATTGGGTAGACACCTGTCGTAGGAGCCCGCTTGCGGGCGATTGCGGTTACGACATTCACGCAG
>NZ_JBQWIF010000036.1:0-57102 GCF_052958135.1 Pseudomonas sp. SZ40
GATGGCCGACGCGGATGATCCGGCCTAGACGGCAGCGGTCTGCCGGAGAAGAGTCTCCGGTGTCGCTTCACTCAACCACAGCGGATGGCGCCAAGAGCTGCGTCTACCGGAATGGGACCAACGCGGGTATCGCGGTGCGGCCACCACTCCAGCGCCCGCAAGCGGGCTCCTACGCGATCGAGCCCGCCACCCAGCCAGCGAACACCCCGGTCCTGTAGGAGCCCGCTTGCGGGCGAATCTGATGGCCGACGCGGATGATCCGGCCTAGACGGCAGCGGTCTGCCGGAGAAGAGTCTCCGGTGTCGCTTCACTCAACCACAGCGGATGGCGCCAAGAGCTGCGTCTACCGGAATGGGACCAACGCGGGTATCGCGGTGCGGCCACCACTCCAGCGCCCGCAAGCGGGCTCCTACGCGATCGAGCCCGCCACCCAGCCAGCGAACACCCCGGTTCTGTAGGAGCCCGCTTGCGGGCGAATCGGATGGTCGACGCGGATGATCCGGCCCGGAGGAGTCGCAGATAAAAAAACGCCCCGAACCAGTCGGGGCGTTTTCGTTTGTTGCGCTAGCTCAGTGGATCACGCGGGCAATACCGGCAGCTGGCTTTGCGCCAGATCGCTCAGTTCACGATTGGCCACGGCGTACATGGCGTAATCGCTCCCGGAGGCAGAGCGCAGCTCGGCCAGCATGGCCTTCCAGCGGTCGACCAGGCGACGGTTCTGCTCCAGCCAGGCTTCGACGCGCTCCTCGATGGACTCCGGGCCGCCCGGCAGTTGCAGCACGGACACCGTGATGGCCCGTTGCTGGGCATCCAGGTCATCGCGGAATGCCTCGCGGGCCAGGGCCTGCCAGTTGCTTTCCACGCTCAGGCCGCTGATCTGCTGCAGGTACCACGACAGATCCAGCGCGTCGGCAACGGCGAAGTACGCCGAGGCCACTTCGGTGGGCTCGCGGCCGGTGAGGTCTGCCGATTCGATGATCGGCAGCAGCGTGTACAGGTGCCCCGTGCCCGCCACCACGCGGGACAGCAGCTCCGGCACACCGGCTTCGACGTAGGTCTGGTAGCGCGCCATCCACTGGTCGCGAGCAGGCCCTTCGAGCAGTTCGTCCAGACGCATGGCCAGGGCCTTGACCCGTGGGCCGAGGTGGGCGACGTCGCGGGCAGCGTCCAGGTCGTTGCGACGGCTGCGTAGGTACCAGCGAGTGGCACGACGGCCGAGGCGCATCAGCTCATCCATCATGGTCAGCTGCAGATCGGCCGGCACCTGGTTGTCCAGGGCCTCGATCTGCCGCCACCAGAACGGCAGGTGGAACACGTCACGCACCACGACGTAGGCAGCGGCTACCTGCGCCGAACCCACCCCGGTGGACTCCTTCAGGCGCTGCACGAAGGTGATGCCCATGTGGTTGACCAGGTCGTTGGCGATCTGCGTGCTGACGATCTCGCGCTTGAGGCGGTGACGGCGCATGGCCTCGCCATACTGCTGGGCCAGGCGCGGCGGGAAGGCGGTCTCCATTTCGCGGGCCAGGTAATCGTCGTCGGCGATGTCGGACTTGATCAGCGACTCCTGCAGCTCGATCTTGCTGTAGGAAATCAGCACCGAGAGCTCAGGACGGGTCAGGCCCTGGCCCTTGGTGGCGCGCTCGTTGAGCTCCTCTTCGGTAGGCAGGAACTCCAGGGCACGGTCGAGCTTGCCGGTCGCTTCCATGGCCGCCATGAGGCGCTTGTATTCACCCTGACGCTCACGGGCACGACGCTCGGCAAGCGACAGGGCCTGGGTCTGCTTGTAGTTGTTGCCCAACACCAGATTGCCGACGTCTTCGGTCATCTCGGCGAGCAGCGTGTTGCGCTGCTTGCCGGTCATGTCGCCGGCGGTGACGATCTCGTTGAGCAGGATCTTGATGTTCACCTCGTGGTCGGAGCAGTCCACACCACCGGCGTTGTCGATGAAATCGGTGTTGCTGGCGCCGCCATTGAGGCCGAACTCGACACGGCCGAGCTGGGTCATGCCCAGGTTGCCGCCCTCGCCCACCACCTTGGCGCGCAGTTCACGACCGTCGACGCGCAGCAGGTCGTTGGCCTTGTCGCCGACGTCCGCATGGCTTTCCCGGCTGGATTTGACGTAGGTACCGATACCACCGTTCCAGATCAGATCCACCGGCGCCTTGAGCAGTGCATTGAGCAGCTCGGTAGGCGCCAGTTTGTCGGCCTGGATGTCGAAACGGGCCTTCATTTCCGGGCTGATGGCGATGCTCTTGGCGCTGCGCAGGAAGATGCCACCGCCCTGGGAAATCAGCGAAGTGTCGTAGTCGGCCCAGCTCGAACGTGGCAGATCGAACAGACGCTTGCGCTCGATGAAGCTGCGCGCCGCATCGGGATTCGGGTCGATGAAAATGTGCAGGTGGTTGAACGCTGCGACCATCTGCAGCGATTCGGACAGCAGCAGGCCGTTGCCGAATACGTCACCGGCCATGTCGCCGATACCGATCACGGTGGTCAGGTCCTTCTGCACGTCGATACCGCGCTCGCGGAAATGACGCTGCACGGAAACCCAGCCGCCCTTGGCGGTGATGCCCATGCCCTTGTGGTCGTAACCGGCAGAACCGCCCGAGGCGAAGGCATCGCCCAGCCAGAAGCCGTATTCGCCAGCAATGCCGTTGGCGATGTCGGAGAAGGTCGCGGTGCCCTTGTCGGCGGCGACGACCAGATAGGGGTCATCGACGTCGTGGCGTACCACGTTGGCCGGTGGCGCGACGTCGCCGTCCTTGAGGTTGTCGGTGATGTCGAGCAGCCCGCTGATGAAGATGCGGTAGCAGGCGATGGCCTCGGCCTGGATCTCGTCACGACCGCCGCCCAGAGGCAGGCGACGCGGCACGAAACCACCCTTGGCACCGACCGGCACGATTACCGCGTTCTTGACCTGTTGCGCCTTGACCAGGCCGAGCACTTCGGTACGGAAGTCCTCTTCACGGTCGGACCAGCGCAGACCGCCCCGCGCGACGTTGCCGAAGCGCAGGTGCACGCCTTCGACGCGCGGCGAGTAGACGAAAATCTCGAACTTCGGCACGGGTCGCGGCAGTTCGGGGATCGCGCTCGGGTTGAACTTGAAGCTGAAGTAATGCTTCGCCTCACCCTGGGCATCGGGCTGATAGAAGTTGGTACGCAGGGTCGCCTTGATCAGGTCCAGGTAGCGACGCAGGATGCGGTCTTCGTTGAGCACCGCGACGTTGTCCAGGGCACCGAGAATCGCCTGTTCCAGCTTGTTCTGCTTGTCCTGCAGGTCATCGGCGCCGAGCTTGCGGGCGAGGTAGAAGCGGGTCTTGAACAGACGCACCAGCTCGCGAGCGATATCGGCATGATTGAGCAGGGTGTTGGCGATGTAGCCAAGGTCGAAGCCCAGACGGATCTGCTTCAGGTAACGGGCGTAGGCACGCAGCAGCGCCACGTCGCGCCATGGCAGGCCGGCGGTCAGTACCAGGCGGTTGAAGGCATCGTTCTCGGCGTCGCCGCGCACGATGTGCACGAAGGCGTCCTGCAGGGTGTCGTTGAGCTGCTGGATGTCGAGCTTGATGCCCTCGGCATAGGTGAAGGCGAAATCGTGAATCCAGAACTCGCGACCGTTCTGGTGCTGCAGGCGATAGGGGAACTCACCGAGCACGCGCAGGCCGAGGTTCTCCAGGATCGGCAGCACGTCGGACAGCGCCAGCGGCGTATCGGCGTGATACAGCTTGCAGTGCAACTGGCGCTCACCCGGCACCAGCGGCTGGTAGAAACTCATGACCAGCGGGCGCTCCTCGGAAAGGCTGCGCAGGTGCTGCATGTCGACCACCGCCGAATGCGCCGGGAAGCGCTCGCGGTAACCGGCCGGGAAGCTTTTCGGGAAGTCGGTAAGTACGCGAGTGCCCTTGGCTTCACCGAAGTTCTCCACGACCAGGGAGGCGTAGTCATCGGTCCAGGAACGGCAGGCCTGAATGACCTCGCGCTCGAGCTGCTGCGGGTCGATGTCCAGCTTGGTCTTCGGGTCCACACGCAGGATGAACTGCACACGGGCCAATACCGACTCGGAGAAGTAGGTCCAGAACTCGCAATCGCTGGCCTGCAGGCGATCGACCAGCACCTGCTGAATGCGCAGGCGGGTCTCGGTGGAATAGATGTCGCGCGGCACGTAGGCCAGGGCATAGACGAAACGACCGTAGGGGTCGAAGCGCAGGAACAGGCGCACCTTGTTGCGCTCCTGAATCTGCACGATCGACAGCGCGGTGCTGGCCAGCTCGTCTACCGGCGTCTGGAACAGATCATCGCGCGGCAGCACTTCGAGGACCTTGACCAGCTCCTTGCTCAGGTGGCCCTGGGAGATGAAACCGGAGCGTTTCTCCACATCGGCGACCTTGCGGCGAATGTAGGGAATCTCGCGCACGCTCTCGCTGTATGCGGTGGAGGTGTAGATGCCGAGGAAACGGTACTCCTTGACCACCTTGCCTTCGCCGTCGATTTCACGGATGGAAACGAAATCCGGGTAGGCCGGACGGTGCACGCGGCTCGGCTGCGCGGCCTTGGCGAAGGACAGCAGGCTGGGTTCGCGCAAGTACGCCAGGGCGTAGGGCTCGATGCGCAGGTCGTCCTGGCTCAGACCGCTGCGCAGGCGCTTGGAAAGGCCCAGCAGCGAGCTTTCGTCGTACTGCAGGTAGCCACCGACGGCGTCGTCGTGAACGGTGAACTCCTCGTAACCGAGGAAGGTGAAGTGGTCGTCCTGCAGCCAGTCGAGAAACACCTTGATCTCGTCCAGCTCGGCGACTTCGCTCTGGCCGCGGCCAAGGGTGCCGTCGCCCAGCTTGGTCAGCAGTTCCTGAGCCTTGGCCTTCATCGGCTGGAAATCGGCAACGGAGAGGCGCACTTCTTCGAGCACTTCGAGCAGAGTCTTCTGCAGCGATTTGATCTCGGCGTTGCTGGCGCAACGGTTGATCTCCAGGAACATCAGCGATTCGCGCGTGACATCCGGGCCGGCACTGCCCTTGGGCAGCAGATCGATGAGCGCGCCCTGAGCGTCGCGACGCACGCTGAGCACGCTGTTCTGCAGGGTATGGATGCTGTAACCGCGGCGCTTGAGTTCGATACGCACGGAGTCGACGAGGAACGGGATGTCCGGGTGCAACACTTCGATGCCGGTGTGCGTGCTTTGCCAGCCATGCTTTTCATAGTCGGGGTTGAACACGCGTACCTGGGGCTGGGCAGGATCGAAACTGGCCAGCAGGCGCCAGGCAGAAAGGGTGCAACCAACCAGGTCGGAAAGACGCCGTTGCGTCAGTTCCTCGAGGGCGATGATGCCGAAGAACTGTTCAGCGAACAGGGCCACTCGTGGCAGATCCTGCTCACTGACATGCTGCGCCAGGGCCGCTTGCAGTTGATGCTGAAAGTCGGCTTTGCTGGCCGCGGTGAAGAACGCCATGTTTTTGCTCCGTCTATGGGCTATGAGGGGCTGTTGTCGTTTCAGTACGAACCGCGTTGTAGCGAGAAATCTCGCCAGGCTAGGCGGAGGACGCCGGGAATGGTGTTCCCTTGCCAAGTCCTCCAACAACGCATGGCGAAATTTCTCGCACAACCCGCAGGGCCGGGCCTGTTTTGCCGCGAGGCAGCGTTTCTCGCCACTCATTTGGAATACCAAACTTCGCGTCTCGTGCCTTGCCTCGCGGCAAAACAGGCTCCGGCGCGGTCGTGCTGAAACGACAACAGCCCCTCCTTTGCGATTCGTGTTCCATGTCCGAGTTCAACCTTAGCGCAGCGACCCGAAATTGCCCGCTCAGCCGCTTTGCCAGAGTGTTCGAACGATGACTTCTCGGTCACAGAGGCCACCTGAGCTTAACGACAGTGCAGGCGCTGACGCTTGCCGTGCGGCGACATTTTCGTTCACACGGTCCCCAGCAAAGCAGACGTCGTACAACTTCTTGCACTGTAGTGGCACAGCGCCTAAAGTCTGGCGTCAATAAAAATAATGCCAAATGGACACTACCCCATGCCGTTCTTCCTCTCCTGGAAGCAGAAGTTTCGTCTGCTGATTGTCATCACCCTCTCCAGCCTCGCGCTGATGACCGCGTCCTCGTTCTGGGCCAGCCAGAAACTCGACAACGCCCTGCAGGCCCGGGAGAACGCCACGGCCTATGCCGGCGCCTCGGCTACCCTGATGAATCAATGGCTCAAACTGGGCGCCGAACGACGCCGCCTGACGCCAGAGGGCGAAGCCGATTTCCAGGCCAGCCTCGCCTCGCTTGGCGATCTGGCGCGCCAATACGTCGAGCACGCCGGAGGTTTGAATGACGCCTCGCTGATCGATAGCGCCCGGTACATCGACGAACTGCTGCAGGACGACATACGCCTGCAGCAGAACTGGCTGGAACAGTCCCACGAACTCGGCCTCACCCCCTTCACCGGGCAACGTGCCAGGCTCGCCGAAAGCGGCAAAGGCCTCGAGCGCGTGAGCATCAGCCTGATTCAGGCCTCGATTGCCGAGGCCCTGAGCAACCAGCGCGATTACCTGGCCACCTTCGATGCGGCCTACGCCGGACGCGTGCAGGCGGCCCTGAGCGATCTGCAGGCACGCATCATCGAGTTGGAATGGCAGGACAGTCAGGTCGGCAAGGCGGTAAGCACCTATACCGCGGACTTCACAACGGCGGACACACTGATCCGGCGCATCGCCGCCACCGAGAAGCATCTGTTCGAGCAGGGTCGCCAGGTCGAAGAAAGCATCGACGCCCAGAACCTGTACCTGCAGCAGAACGTACTGAGCGCTACCACGCGCCAGGCCGAGCAGGCACGCAGCGCGGCCAACTGGACGATGGCGCTGACCTTCGTGCTGGTTTCGCTGTTCATGCTGGTCACCCTGAGCCAGGCCTCGCGCCTGCTGATGGCGCAGCTGGACAAGGTCAATCGGCTGCTGTCCCAGGTGGCCGCCGGCAACCTCACCGCGCGTATCGACGTGGGCGTCAACCCGCGTGACGAGTTCAACCAGCTGGGCAGCGCCTCCAACCAGATGACTCAGGGCATCGCCGGGGTGATTCGCCAGGTGGTCGATGGCAACCGGGAGCTCAACCACCTGCACAGTTACCTCAACGAGGCGATGCGCCGCCTGGAGGAAAACAGCACGCAGGTGGAAATGCAGACCGAACAGGCGGCCTCGGCTTCCCAGCAGATTTCCGCCACGGTCAACGAAATGGCCCAGCGCACCACCGATGTCGGCAACGCCACCCAGGCCGCCTACCAGTCGGCGCGCAACGGCGCCACGGTGATCGTCGCCAGCGCCGACAACATGCGTCACCTCTCGCAGCTGATTCAGGACACCCACACCCAGGTCACCGCCCTCACCCAGTCCAGCGGTAAGGTCACCAGCATCATCGACGTGATCAACGGCCTGGCCGACCAGACCAACCTGCTCGCCCTCAACGCTGCCATCGAGGCAGCCCGGGCCGGGGAAGCGGGCCGTGGCTTCTCGGTGGTGGCAGACGAAGTACGCTCCCTGGCCCAGAAGACCGTGGCCGCCACCACCGACATCGCGCTGATCGTCAACGAGCTGCGCCAGCAGACCCAGCGGATGGATCAATTGATGGTCAGCGGCCTGAACCTCGCCGAACAGGGCGAGCGCAGCTCCGGCGAAGTGGCCCTGGCCATCGACGGCATCACCGGCTCCATGCAACACCTGAGCACGGAGATGAATCAGGTGGTGGTCGCCATCGAGCAGATATCCAGCACCACCGAGGAGATCGCCGCCAAGGTCGAGGACATCAACCTGCACACCGGCAGGACCAAGACCCTGCGCCTGAGCCTCGACGAACATACCCAGGGCCTGTCGCGTCAGGTCGAAGCCCTCAATCACAGCGCCAATCGGTTCCGCATCGCCTGAATGGATCGCCAGCCGCATGCGCCAATGGCGCAGCGGCTGGCCGGATACGTGACCAGGCACACGATCGAAGCACCGCAGGGTGGCGATATGCGCAACAGAGCATGCCCCGCATGGCTTAACCCCCCTGCCTTCGATTATCATGGTCGGCCCTGACGAGCGGGGTCGTCGCTCGCGATTTCCATCCTGGAAAACCTATGGAACACAGAGACGCGCTGCTCGCCCTTCGCCACTTCCTGGCCAGCCAGATCCTCGGTCAGGAAAAGCTCATCGATCGCCTGTTGATCGCCCTGCTCGCTGACGGCCACATGCTGGTCGAAGGCGCCCCGGGCCTGGCCAAGACCAAAGCGATCAAGGAGCTGGCCGAAGGTATCGAAGCCGAGTTCCACCGTATCCAGTTCACCCCGGACCTGCTGCCTGCCGACATCACCGGCACCGAGATCTATCGACCGGAAACCGGCAGTTTCGTGTTCCAGCAGGGGCCGATCTTCCATAACCTGGTGCTCGCCGACGAGATCAACCGGGCGCCAGCCAAGGTACAGTCGGCACTGCTCGAGGCCATGGCCGAGCGTCAGGTGTCGGTGGGCCGTAGCACCTACGATCTGTCGCCACTGTTTCTGGTCATGGCCACCCAGAACCCGATCGAGCAGGAAGGCACCTACCCGCTTCCCGAGGCGCAGCTCGACCGCTTCCTGATGCACGTGAAGATCGGCTTCCCCGATGCCAACGTGGAACGCAAGATCCTCGCCCAGGCCCGTGGCGAGGCGCTGCACGGTGAAACCAAGCCCGATCATCGCCTCAGCCAGCAGGCGATCTTCGCGGCGCGCAAGGAAATTCTCGGCCTGTACATGGCCGATGCGGTAGAGGAATACCTGGTGCAGCTGGTCATGGCCTCACGCACCCCGGGCAAGTTCGACACCGAGCTGGCCGAGTGGATCGCCCACGGCTCCAGCCCGCGTGGCTCCATCGCCCTGGACCGCTGCGCGCGCGCCCATGCCTGGCTGGCCGGTCGCGACTTCGTCAGCCCCGAAGATATCCAGGCGGTGCTGTTCGACGTGCTGCGCCACCGCATCATCCTGTCGTTCGAGGCGGAAGCCTCGGGCATCGATCAGGATCGCGTGATCCAGCGCATCCTCGACGTGGTCGCGGTAGCCTGATGCAATCGCCCGCGGATAACCCTGAGCTGCAGGCGGGCATCCGTACCGATCTCAACCAACTCATCGACATGCGCCACCGCGTGCGTGAAGTGCAGCTGTTTTCCTCGCCTGGCAGGCGCAGCCCGCTGATCGGCCTGCACCATTCGAAGCTGCGCGGGCGCGGTGTGGACTTCGATCAGGTGCGGGTCTACCAACCCGGTGACGACGTGCGCACCATCGACTGGCGCGTTACCGCACGCACTCAGGAGCCGCATACCAAGCTGTTCCACGAAGAACGCGAGCGGCCGATCTACATTCTCGTGGAGCAGAGCCGCCAGTTGTTCTTCGGCTCCGGCCTGATGTTCAAATCGGTGCTGGCCGCCCGTGCCGCCGGGCTGATCGGCTGGGCCGCACTGGGCCATAACGATCGCATTGGTGGCCTGGTATTCGGCGGCCAGGACCATCACGAAATCAAACCGCGGCGCAGCAAACAGAGCCTGCTGCAACTGCTCAGCCGCCTGGCCCGTGCCAATCAGGCGCTGGACGGCGAGGCACCGGTCTACCGGGACAGCTTCGGTCAGGCCCTGCGCCGGGCCCGGGAAGTGCTGCGCCCCGGCAGCCTGGTGGTGATTCTTTGCGACGAACGCACCTTGAGCGACAGCAGCGAACAACAGCTGATCCTGCTCGCCAGGCATACCGACCTGTTGCTGCTGCCGGTCTCCGACCCACTCGACCACGCCCTGCCGGCATCCGGCCTGCTGCGTTTCGCCGATGGTGACGCCCAGCTGGAAGTGGACACCGAAGATGCCAACCTGCAGCACAGCTACGCAGCCCAGGCGCAGGCCCGTCAGGCACGCTGGCAGCGCCTGGCGCAGAAGCTCGGGGTGCCGCTGCTGTCGTTGTCCACTCGCCATGAGCTGGTCGAGCAGTTGCGTGAACACCTGAACAACCTGCGCCCCGGTAAATCGGCATGAACCCGCTCGATCAACTGCAGCCGCTGATCGCCCCGGCCGCCGTTGGCTGGTGGCCGCCCGCACCTGGCTGGTGGCTGCTCGCCCTGCTGTTGCCGCTGTTGGCATGGGGCGCCTGGCGCCTGCTCAAGCGGCTGCCCAAACCCACCCGCAGGCAAGCCGCCGAACAGCCCCTTGATCCGCTGCGCGAGGCGGCCCTGCAGGAACTGCAACGCCTCAGCAAACCTTACGACGGCGCCCCTGCCGGGCCCTGGCTGCAACAGATCAACGGTTTGCTCAAGCGCCTGTGCCGCGAACGTTACCCGGACAGCCACAGCCATACCCTGAGCAGCCGGGCCTGGCTGGCGTTTCTCGACAACCGCTGCCCGGCCGCCGGCCTGACCCGCTGGATGATCCTGGTCGAAGGCGCCTACAAGCCACAGTGCACGCTGGACGACAAGGCCATCGAGGGCCTCAACGGGGCCGTCGCCATCTGGATTCGCAAGCATGTTTGAGTTCGCCTGGCCGTGGATCTTTCTGCTCGCGCCGCTGCCCTGGCTGCTGCGCATGTGGCTGCCACCAGCCGACAGCGGCGAGGCCGCGTTGCAGGTGAGTTTCCTCGGCGAACTGGAAAACCTGTCCGGTCGACGTGCTCGCCTGCAACTGCCGCCCTGGAGGAAACAGGTGTATTTCGCCCTGCTCTGGCTCCTGCTGCTGAGCGCAACAGCACGCCCGGAATGGGTCGGCGAGCCGCTGCCGTTGCCGGCCAGCGGGCGTGATCTGCTGATCGCCGTGGACGTATCCGGCTCGATGGATTACGCCGACATGCGCTGGGAAGACGAGGAAGTCAGCCGCCTGGTGTTGGTCAAACACCTGATGGGCGATTTCATCGAAGGTCGCACCGGCGACCGGCTCGGGCTGATCCTGTTCGGCAGCCAGGCCTACCTGCAGGCGCCGCTGACCTTCGACCGGCAGACCGTGCGCACCTGGCTCGACGAAGCGGTGATCGGCATCGCCGGCAAGAACACCGCCATCGGCGACGCCATCGGCCTGGCGGTCAAACGGCTGCGTCAGCGGCCGGCGCACAGCCGCGTGCTGGTGCTGATCACCGATGGCGCCAACAACGGCGGCGAAATCGAGCCGATGATCGCCGCCCGCCTGGCCGCGGAAGAAGGTGTGACCATCTACCCCATCGGGATTGGCGCCGACCCGCAGCAGGGCGGCAACTTCGCGGCGTTCGGTTTCAATCCCAGCCTGGATCTGGACGAGCCGACCCTGCGCGCGATTGCCGAACTCACCGGCGGCGAGTACTTCCGCGCCCGCGATCAGAACGAATTGCAGGCCATCGAAGCGACCCTCGACCGCCTCGAGCCGGTGGCCCAGCAACCGACCCTGGCGCGCCCTGCCATGGCGCTCTACTCATGGCCCCTGGCTGCGGCCGTGGTGCTCAGCCTGGCATTGGTGATGCGTAGCCTCTGGCCACAGCTGCGTCAGCAGCGGCTAACCCTCACCCAGCGGCTGAGGCGCAAGGCACCATGAGCGAATTCGCCGGCCTGTGGCCCCACCTGCTGCGCCCCTGGTGGTTGTTGCTGCTGCCCTTGATGGCCTGGCTGCTGTGGCTGCTCACCCATCGGGAAAAACGCAGCGGCCGCTGGCAGACGTTGTTGCCGCCTGCCTTCCATGCCGTGCTGCTACGCGGCGGCCGCGGTCGCAGCAGTCGCCTGCCGTGGATCGCTCTCGGTCTGGCCTGGCTGCTGGCCATCCTGGCGCTGCTCGGCCCCAGTTGGCAGCGGGTGGAACAGAACGACATGAAGCCGGCCGATCCGCTGGTGGTGATGCTCGAACTGACCCCGCAGATGCTGGCCAGCGACGCCTCGCCCAACCGCCTGGCCCAGGCCCGCCGCAAACTGCTCGACCTGCTGCAGGCCCGCGGTGACGCACAGACCGCCATCGTGGTGTACGCCGGTAGCGCCCACACCGTGGTACCGCTGTCGGACGACCTGGGCACCAGCCGCAACCTCCTCGAAGCGCTCAAGCCATCGATCATGCCGGAACCGGGCAAGCGCGCCGACCTGGCTGTGGCCAAGGCTCTGCAATTGCTCGAGGGCGGCGCTCAGGGCCAGGGGCGTCTGCTGCTGATCACCAGCAGTCTCGATGACAGCGAACGCAGCGCCATCGGCAAGCTGCTCGGCAGCCGTGGCGAGCGCCTGCGCATTCTCGGTGTCGGCAGCAGCGAGGGCGCACCGATCGTCCAGGAAGACGGCACCTTCATGAAAGACGATCAGGGCGCCATCCTCATCCCGCGCCTGGACACCGCCGGGTTGAGCCGGTTCGCTCGCGAGCTCGGCGGCCAATACCGCGCCATCAGCCTCGACGAGCGCGACCTGCGTACCCTCGGCCTGCTCGATGGCCCGCAGCAGTTGCGCGACAATGGCCACAAGACGCAACTGCGCAGCTGGGCCGATCAGGGCTACTGGCTGTTGCTGCCCCTGCTGTTGCTGGCGGCCTGTGCCGGGCGCCGCGGCTGGCTGCTGTGTCTGCCGCTGCTGTTGCTGGGCACCCCGCAGACGGGCATGGCGTTCAGCTTCGACGACCTCTGGCTGCGTGCCGATCAGCAGGGCCAGCGGCTGCTCGAAGCGCAGCGCCCCAAGGAGGCCGCAGAACGTTTCGACGATCCGCAGTGGCGCGGCCTGGCGCTTTACCAAGCCGGAGACTACGCCGCCGCTGCCGAGCAGTTCGCCCAGAGCGACAGCGCGGTGTCGCTGTACAACCGCGGCAACGCCCTGGCCCGCAGCAACGAGTTGGAAGCTGCCGTGGACGCCTACGAACGCGCGCTGGAAATCGACCCGCAGTTGCTGCAGGCGCAAAAGAACAAGGCACTGGTGGAAGAACTGCTGCGCCAGCGTGAACAGCAGCAAAGCCAGCAGAAAGACCAGCCGGACGAGCAGCAGCGCGAGGAACACGACGAACAGCAGCAGCCCGGTCAATCTGCGGCGCCTACACCGGACGAGCGCGAGAGCAGTCAGGGCCAGCCTGGCACGCCGCAGGAGCAACAGCCACCGAGCGATCCGAAAACCTCGCCGGGCCAGCCCTCCGAGACAGGGGAGAACGCAGAAACGCCGGCATCACCACCGGCCGATACGGGCACGGCGGAAGTCGATGGACCGCTCGATGGCGAGCGCCGCCAGGCTCTTGAACAATGGCTGCGGCAAATCCCCGATGACCCGGGCGAATTGCTGCGCCGCAAATTCTGGTACGAACAGCAACAGCGTCAGGAACAGCCACGATGACCCGCCTGCTCTGCACCCTGCTCCTCTGTCTGCTGGCGTTTCAGGCCAGCGCGCAGGACTTTATCGCCAGCGTCGACCGCAGCCGGCTGAACCTCGGCGAAAGCGTCGACCTGACACTGGAGTCCACGGACTCCACCCAGTTCGGCAAACCCGACCTGGCGCCGCTCAACGAACTCTTCGAAGTGCTCGGCACCCGCCAGGTCAATCGTCTCACCACGCTGGATGGCGAAGCCCGCGCCACCACACGCTGGATCGTCACCCTGCGACCGCGCCACAGCGGCTATGTGGTGGTGCCTCCGCTGCGCCTGGGCAACTCGCAGAGTCAGCCGATCAGCCTGCACGTGCTGGAGTCGACCACCAAGAGTGCGGACGAGCAGATGGCACCGGTGTTCATCGATGCCAGCCTGGATCACGAGAGCGTCTACGTGCAGGCGCAGAGCGTGCTGACCCTGCGCATCTACCACTCAGTGTCGCTGTACGACGACAGCAGCCTGACGCCGCTGGAAATCGCCGATGCCCGCGTCGAATCCCTGGGCGAACCACGCACCTATGAACAGGACATTGGCGGCGTCCGCCATGGAGTGATCGAGCTGCGTTATGCGATCTTCCCGCAGAAGAGCGGCCAGCTGACGATTCCCGGCCAGGTGTTCAGCGCCACCCTGGTCGATCGCTCCAACAAGAACGACTACCTGCCATTCGGGCCGCGCCCCGGCAAGGTCACGCGGGTCAAATCCCCGGAAATACCGCTGACGGTCAAGGCAAAGCCTGCCGATTACCCCGCTGACGTGCCCTGGCTGCCGGCCCGCGCCCTGAGCCTGGCCGAGGCCTGGAGCCCGGAGCCCGGCCAGGTCAAGGTCGGTGACTCGCTGACCCGCAGCCTGATGCTCAAGGCCGACGGACTCTCAAGTGCTCAGTTGCCGCCGCTGCCAGCGACCACCGTGGACGGTCTGCGCCGCTATCCGGACCAGCCGCAGTTGAACAATGAAAGCAGCGAGCGCGGCCTGATCGGCAGCCGAGAGGAGCGTGAGGCCCTGGTGGCCAGCAAGGCCGGCACGCTGGAGCTGCCGGCAGTCGAGGTGGTGTGGTGGAACACCCACGAAGACCGCCTGGAGCGCAGCAGCCTCCCGGGACGCAGCCTGGAAGTGGCAGCGGACCCGGCCATGAGCGTGGAGCAACCGGTGGAGCCGCGCCCGCGCAGCGCCCCTGTCGAGGACGTCCTGCTGTGGCCATGGCAGCTGAGCAGCGTGCTGTTCGCCCTGACCACTGTGCTCGGCTTCGGCCTGTGGTGGCACGCACGGCGCCAGCCAGCCATCCAGCGCGCCGCACAGAGCGGCCCGAGCCCACGCACCCTGCTCGACGATCTCAAGCGCGCCTGCCTGGCCAACGACAGCCAGGCCACCCGCCAGGCCCTCGACGCCTGGGCACGCCAGCAACCGGAAACCCTGGCCGATATGGCAGCCCGGTTCGCACCGCTGTCCGAAGCCCTCGATGGCCTCAACGGCGCGCTGTACAGCGAAAGTGGCCAGCACTGGCAGGGCGCTCAGCTGTGGCAGGCCATCGGCGAGCTGCCGGCAGCCGAAAGCGCTCAGGAAAACGGCCCGGAAACCACCCAGTTGCCACCTCTTTATCCTCGCTGAACAGGAAAGGCCAATGATCGAGCAGCCGGTGTCCGCGCTTCCCAGCTTCTGGCGTGACGCCGAGCTGCCCTTCGTCGAACTGCGCTCGATCGAGGATGGCCGCCAGGTCTGCTATGGCCGGCACAGCCACGAGATCTTCTCCATCGGAGCAATCACCCGTGGGCAGAGCACCTACAGCAATCGCGATGTGGACCGTCACGTCAGCCAGGGCACGGTAGTGCTGATGAATCCCGGCGACGTGCACGCCTGCAACCCCATCGACGGGCAACCCTGGTCGTACCTGATGCTGTATGTCGACCCGCAGTGGCTGGGCCACCTGCAGCAAGCGCAGGGGCTGACCGATACGCCGGTCTTCCAGCGCTTCGCCTGCATCGCCAGTGACGATGCCGAACTGTATGAGGGCCTGCTGCAACTGCGTGAAACCTTGCTCGACCCCAGCCTTGGCGCGAACGGCAAGGCCGCTCAGGCCACGGCCTTCTTCAACCTCGCGCTGCAACGCCTGGCGCTGGAGGGCGACAGCGATGAGCGCATGAACCCACGCCTGGAACACGCCGCCCGCCTGATCCACCAGCACTGCGGGGAAACGCTCAGGCTCGACACCCTGTGCGAAGCCGCGCAGCTGTCACCGTCGCAACTGATTCGTGGTTTCAAGCAACGTTACGGCATGACGCCCCACGCCTACCTGCTCAACCGCCGCATCCAGTTCGCCCACTCCCGCCTGAAGAACGGCGCCCCACTGGCCGACGTGGCTCTGGAAGCCGGCTTCGCCGACCAGGCCCATTTCCAGCGCACCTTCAAGCAATTCCTCGCCGCCACCCCCGGCCAGTACCGCGGCTAGGGACAACCACGCAATAACCCGGCCCAATGCCGAGCTCCGGTTCTGTGGCGCTCTAAGAACCTGTTCATAATCTTTCAGCCCAGGTTCATCGATTTCGGCAGCTAAGTGGCGGGAGCGGCCTTTTGTAGGGTGGACGACGCTTCACCCGTCCACCGCTCTGCGATCGTAATGGTGGACAAAAAGAGCGTTGTCCACCCTACGCAGGAATGCCTTGTAGTTGCCGCTTCATGCGCATAAAGACCGTGAATAGGCTTTAACGGGCTTACGCCAACACCAGATAACCCGCACTGGCCACCAACAACCCCGCCAGCACCCGATTGAAAACCCGCACCCGCTGCGGCGCCTGCAGGTACGGCTGCAAGCAGGTACCGGCATAGGCCCAGCAGGCCAGCGAGAGGTAGCAGACCACGCAGTAGATCGCGGCGAACTGCCAGACCAGCAAGGCCTCACCATCGGCAACGAAGGCGCCCATGCCAGCGATTGCCGCCAGCCAGGCTTTGGGATTCAGCCATTGCATGAGCGCGCCGTGCATGAACGAAGCGACCGGTGCGCCCTCGCCCGCCTGCAGCGCCCCATCGTCGGCTGCCAATCGCCACGCCAGGTACAACAAGAAAGCCACGCCCGCCCACTGAATCGCCACGGTCAGCCCGGGTAATAGTGACAACAGTTCGTGCAGCCCCATGCCGATCAGCACCAGCAGCAACGTGAAGCCCAGCGTCGCGCCAGCGACATGTCGCAACGCAACCCGCAATCCGTGCCGCGCACCGGTGCTCAGCGAAAGCAGATTGACCGGTCCGGGAGAAATGGATGCGGCCAGTGCAAAGGCCGCCATGGACAGAAACAGACTCATCACGCATGCCCCCACCACTGATTTGGAGTGAGGCAAATTAACCGGTGGCCACCGAGGCGTATTGAAGAAAACACGCATGGCCCGCAGAGTGGCTGCAGGGAAAGGCGGGCAAAAAAAACCGCGGCCAGGCCGCGGTTTCTTCATGTCGCCATCGGTTTCAATGGGCCAGCAACGAACCGCCCTTCTTGCCTGCGAGCTTCTCCGGCTTGATCAGGAAGTGCGCCAGCGCAGGCAGCAGCCACAAGGCGCCGAACATGTTGACGATGAACATGAAGGTCAGCATCAGGCCCATGTCGGCCTGGAACTTGATCGCCGAGAACATCCAGGTCGCCACGCCGATGGCCAGGCACAGCCCGGTGAACAGCACCGCCTTGCCGGTGGAGCGCAGGGTCTGGTAGTAGGCTTCCTGCAACGGCAAGCCAGCCCGCAGGAAGGTTTCCAGGCGACTGTAGATGTAGATGCCGTAGTCCACGCCGATCCCCACGCCCAGTGCGATCACCGGCAAGGTCGCGACCTTCACGCCGATACCCAGGAACGCCATCAGGGCGTTGCCGAGGATCGAGGTGAGGATCAGCGGCAGCACGATGCACACGGTGGCGGCGAACGAGCGGAAGGTGATCATGCACATGATGCCGACGCACAGGTACACCAAGACCAGGATAAGCAGCTCCGAGGTGCTGATCACTTCGTTGGTCGCGGCCTCGATACCGGCGTTACCGGCAGCCAGCAGGAACTCCACGTTTTCGGACTTATGCTCCTCGACGAAACCTTCTACCGCCGCCACTGCGCGCTTCAGCGTCTCGGCCTTGTGGTCCTGAAGGAACACCAGCACCGGTGCCACCGAGCAGTCGGCGTTGTACAGGCCGTCAGCGCGGGCGATGGAGTTGTTGAGCACGTCCTGATTGCGCGACAGGGTTTCCCATTTCAGGTTGCCCTCGTTCATGCCCTTGATCAGTTGCCGCGACACGCTGACCATGGAGATCGCCGACTGCACACCGGGCGTGTTGTCCATCGTCCACATCAGCTCGTCCATGGCCGCCAGGGCTTCGTAGGTCGAACAGCCTTCCGGCGCGGTCTTGACCATCACCACCAGCACATCGGAGCTGGTGGAGTAGTTGCGGATCACGAAATCGTTGTCGAGGTTGTAGCGCGAATCCGGACGCAGCTCGGGCGCGCCCTGATCGAGGTCGCCGACCTGCAGGTTCTGCTGCTGGTACCAGAAGCCGCCGATACCGGCGAACAGGGCCAACGCCACGGAAACCGGCGCGACCCTGGAACTGGCGAAGTTCGACAGCAGACGCCAGAACGGATGCTCACTCACCGCGTCACGCTTGCTGCGCTCCACGGCCTTCTTGCTGATGCCGATATAGGAAATCGCCACTGGCAGCAGGATCAGGTTGGTGAAGACGATGACCGCGACACCGATGGACGCGCCGATGGCCAGTTCACGGATCACGCCGATATCGATCAGCAACAGGGTGATGAAGCCGACGGCGTCGGCGAGGATGGCGATCATTCCCGGCAGGAACAGCTGCCGGAACGTCAGCCGCGCTGCGGTCAGCGCATCTTCGCAGCCGCCGGATTGCAGGGCGATGCCGTTGATCTTCTGCACGCCGTGGGAAATACCGATGGCGAAGATCAGGAACGGCACCAGCATGGAATACGGATCGAGGCCGAAGCCGACCGAGTGCATCATGCCCAGTTGCCAGACCACCGCCACCAGGGTGGTGATCAGCACCGCGATGGTGCTGCGGATGCACCAGGTGAACCAGTACAGCAGCACGAAGGTGATCAGCAGCGCCACGCCGAAGAACAGTGCCACCATGACCAGGCCATCGATCAGGTCACCGACCTTCTTGGCGAAGCCGATGATGTGCACCTGCACGTCGGGATTCTGCGCCTGGTACTTGCTGCGGATCTTCTCTTCCAGCTGGTGCGAGAACTCCTGGTAGTCGAGCTTGATCAAGCGGCCCTGGTCCTGGGGGTCCGGGTAGGACTCGAGCAGCGGCACATCGATGATGCTGGACTTGAAGTTGTTCGCCACCAGGCGACCGATCTGCCCGGACTTGAGCACGTTGCTGCGCAGTTCCTCGAGGCTCTGCGGGCTGCCGTCGTAGGTCTGCGGGATCACCTCGCCACCGGCGAAGCCCTCTTCGGTGACTTCGGTCCAGCGCACGCTGGGGCTCCACAGCGACTTCAGCCCGGAGCGGTCGACACCTGGAATGTAGAACACTTCGTCGTTGATCAGACGCAGCGTCTCCATGTACTCCTTGCTGAAGATGTCGCCATTCTTGGCCTCCACGGAAATACGCACGGTATTGCCCAGGTTGGCCAGGTCGTTGCGGTGTTCCATCATGTTCTGAATGAACGGATGGCTCAGCGGGATCATCTTCTCGAAGCTGGTCGACGGCCTGACCTGAGTGGCCTGGAAGAACAGAAACACGCTGACCAGCAGGCAGATCAGGATCACCGCCGGCCGGTTGTTGAAGATCAGGCGCTCAAGCAGGCTAGCCTTGTCTTGGTGATGGTTACTCATCGAACACTACCCCAGCTTGTTATTGTTGGCCTGGATTGGCACCGGTCGACGAGGTCAGGCGTACGCCGCCCTGCCCGACCAGAATCAGCTTGCCATCGGCACCTGCGGTCACGCCCGCCAGCGACACCCGATCCGGGCGATTGAACACGCTGAAGCTGTGGCCGCGATCGCTGCTGGTTAGCACGCTGCCGCCATGCCCGACCACCACGATACTGCCGTTATCGAGCAAGGCCGCGCTGGCCAGGCCAAACTCCAGGGTGCCGCCGCTGGCGGTAGCCAACGGGATCTGCTGCCAACTGTCACCGCCGTCGGTGGACTGGAACAGGTGCCCGCGCAGGCCATAGACCAGCAGGCCGCGGGGCTCGCCGGTGGCCAGCACGCCGAACAGCGACCCCTGGTACGGGCCCTCCAGAGTCTCCCAGGTTTCGCCGCCATCGACGGAGCGAAACAGACTGCCCATCTCGCCGACGATGAACAGACCGGTGTCCTTCACCTCGGCGATGCCGTTGAGGTGATAGGCGTCCTCGTTGTCGAGACGGTCGCTGACATCTTCCCAGGTGGCGCCACCATCGCTGGTTTGCAGCAGCGCCCCGTAGGCGCCGATGGCGAAGCCGTGTTGCAGATCCTTGAACCAGACGTCGAGCAACGGCGCCTCGCGCTGCAGGTCCTCGAACTGCTTGACCCAGGTGGCACCGCCATCGGTGGTCGCCAATACCAGGGCGTCGTGACCGACCGCCCAGCCGTGCTTGTCATCGACGAAGAACACCGCAGTGAGCATCTGCCGGGTCGGTACCTTGGCCTGCTCCCAGCTCGTGCCATCGTTATCGGAATAGAGGATGTGGCCGCGCTCACCGACCGCCACCAGGCGTTTGCCAGCGTGAGCGATATCGAGCAACAGGCTGGACACGGCCTTTGCCGAAGGTACCGAATAGCTGACGGCCTCGTCAGGGGCTTGCGCCTGCACGAGCGGCGCGGCGGCCACCAGCAGCGCGCACAGCGATAGTGCCTGCAGCACCGGCTGCACGCTTTTCCCGCCCCTGATGCGCCGCAAAATGGGCTCACTCATACAAAACTCCCCCTTCTTCTTGTTATTGCCAGCGCCTGTGAAGCGACGCTCATGCTAGCGGCCTTTGCGGATCCAAAATCCACTGTTTTGTAAGAAAAAGCCCGCGTTATCGATCGCGCGAATGACAGCCGCGCAGTCGATCGCGCCATCAACTCAGCGAGTCCCGCGGCGGCGCAGCGCTGCCGGCGTGAAGTAGCCATCATCGACGGCAGGCTGACTGAAGTCGATGGTATTGGCTTCTTCGTTATCCAGATTCTGTACGTGGTAGCGACGCGCCTGCAGATCGTGGAAGACATCCAGCGCAGACCAGGTAGTCGGCAGCTCATAGTAGTTCTTCAGATATGCCAGAGACACGCGCCACAATTCCCCCCGACCATCGTACTGATCGACCACCGCAGCCTGCCAGCTGTCTTCGTCGAGATACAGGGTTCGCTTGGAATAGATGTGCCGGGCGCCGGGCTTGAGCGTGCCCTCCACGACCCACACCCGGTGCAGTTCATTGCGGGTGAAAGCCGGATTGAGGTGACCGACCTGCAGCAGATCCTCGTATTTGACCTGCGGGCTGGTGACCTTGTAGTTGTTGTAGGGGATGTAGATTTCCTTCTTGCCGACCAGCTTCCAGTCGTAACGATCCGGAGCGCCGTTGAACATGTCGGTGTCATCGGCGGTACGCAGGCCATCGGCTGCGGAGATCGGCGTGTCATAGGCGAGATTAGGTGCTCGCCGCACACGGCGCTGACCGGCGTTGTACCCCCAGGCCTGACGCGGCTCCTTGACCTGATCGAGGGTCTCGTGGACCAACACCGCGCCACCGGCCAGACGCGCCGGGCTGCGGGTGAACGACAGGTAGTAGAAGAGGATGTTGTTCAGGTTGGCGTAACTGCCCTTGGGGTCGTAGAACTTGAACATCGCTTCCTGCTGCGAGGTGACCAGCGAGTAGGAGCCATTGCGCTGCACCGCCACTTCCGAGGCACGCCGTACGATGTAGGTACCGCGATAACGGGCGATGTGGTTCCACAGCGCCTCGACACCGCTCTGCGGGATCGGGAACGGGATGCCACCGTAGGCATCGGCGAAGCCGTTGCCGCCGTCGAGCAGCTTGGCGCTGAGCGCGTTCTTCGCCGTGTTGTCGTAGACCCACTGCGGCGCCGAACCGGAACGGCGACTGGTGTACACCGGCATCTGGTAGGTATCCGGGTAAGCTTCGAACAGTGCGATCTGCCCAGGTGTGAGGTTGTCCCGGTACTGCTGCAGGTTGGCCTTGGTGATGGTGAACAGCGGCTTGTCGTTCGCGAAAGGATCGACATGGTGCTTGCCCGAGCCTTGATAACCAGCCGGTGCCTGGGTGATCCCGCCTGTCCAGGCCGGAATGGTGCCCGCTGCGTTGCCGGCCTTCTCGCCGCCAAGTGGCATCAGGCTGGTGCCCAGCCTGGCCGCATCCTGAGGCGAAACAGCCGCCTGGGCGTTACCGGCCAGCAGCACCAGCGCGACTGCGACGCCTTTGAGGTTCAGCATCCTGTATCTCCGTGATCAGAAGGAGTATTTGACGTTGACGCCGACATTGTCGCGGTCGCGCACGGCGTTGTTGTTACCGCCACCGGAAAACTCGGTGTACTGCAGCTCGGCTTCCAGGCTGTTCATGTAGTTGGCCTTCATGCCGAGGGTGTAAGCCTTGCGGCCTTCGACGAAATTACCGGTCTGGTAGGAGTTGCCCTCGAAGTCATCCTTGTAGACGACGAAGGGCGACAGATTGACCCCGGCCACGACGTCGTTCCAGGTGCCGGACAGCACCAGGGTGTAACCATAGGCGTTCTTGTTGACCTGATAACTGCGGCCATAACCGAACGCGTAGGAGGAATCACCACGCCCGGCGTAGTAGCGGGTCGAGCCATCGTAGGCGGTGTACTTCAGGTCGCTGCCGCGCAGGTGCTCGGAGGCCAGTTCGGCCACGCCGGTCAGCGCATCGAACCCCAGCGACGGGCCGAAGTTGTAGATGCTGCCCAGCGAGGCGTTGTAGGCCTCGACACGCTCGTAGTTGTGGATCTGCTCGCCAAGCTGCAGAGCGTTGCCACCGATATTCACCTGCTGGCCTTGCACCACTTGCGGCGCCTGACGCAGCAGATCGCCGAGCAGGTCGTTGGTGGCGGCGACACCGATCGGCAGGTTCGGCCGATAGGACAGCTCACCGAACAGCGAGGCATTGCCCAGGGTGGTATTGAAGCTGAAGCCGTACATGCGGATATCTTCGACGTACTCGCGGCGGGCGTTGATGCTGTTGGCGACGTCGATGGTGGCAATCCCGCCCACGGCACTGGAGAGTGCATTGCGGTAGGCATTGGCCAGGCCACCGGTAGGATCGGCCGCGATGGCGCCCTGCAGCTGGGGCACCGTCAGCCCGACCGCGCTGGCTACCGACTGCTGGATGGCCGGCGTTGCAGCCGCCTGAATGGCCGCGAGATTCAGCCCGGGATAGCTGCCCAGATCGGCCGCAGCGGTCGGCTCCTTGGCGTGGTAATTGACGAAGTAGAAACCGAACTCGGTCGAGTTCAACTGCTCGGCGATATAGCGAAAGGCCACGCCGAACTGCCCATCGTTCCTGGCATTGATGTCCTTGCCGATGGACGCCACCTTGATGTAACCGTTGCCGTCGATGTTGCGACCACCCTGCAGACCACCCGTGGCGCCCAGGCCACCATACAACCCGGCCAGCGGAAGCAGCGCCGGCAGGCGGGAATAGGCGGTATTGCCGCCCTCGGCGAACAGGTCGGTCTCGG
Source organism: Pseudomonas sp. SZ40 (assembly GCF_052958135.1). NCBI lineage: Bacteria > Pseudomonadati > Pseudomonadota > Gammaproteobacteria > Pseudomonadales > Pseudomonadaceae > Pseudomonas > Pseudomonas sp. SZ40. The sequence continues at coordinate 22,969 of NZ_JBQWIF010000036.1, forward strand.
AGAAGTAGCTGCCCACGGGGTCGATGGCGGTTTCCTTCCAGTTGAACTGGTAGAAGGTCTCCATCGACAGGTTGTCGGTCAGGCCGATATTGAAACTGACCGCCTCGACGGGGATCAGCACTTCCTTGATCTCCGAACCTGGTAGACGGAAGCGCGCTCCGTCCACCGGGTTGCTGGTGTTCACGCCACCGCGATAGAACACGCCCTCGCCCCAGTTGAACACCTGCCGGCCCAGACGCGCACTGACCGGACGCTCAGCGACATCCCAGTTGCCATACACGTAGGCATCGAGAATCTGCGCATCGCGTCCGGCCTTGTGCCGAGTATCGCGAGTGAAGCTGTCATCGTTGGGGAAGTTCTGGCTCGGCTGAGTGGGCCTGTTACCGCTGTTGAAGTCGTTGCGCTTGTCCATGATCCGGGTGTCATAGAACGCCGTGCCACGCACGAAGAGGCCGTAGTTCTGGTAATTCATTTCCAGGTCGGAGGTGATCTTGAACACCTCGGAAACCAGCCCGGTATCGAAATTGCGATTGCCGTCGTTGACGTTGACGTCGTCGTTGCTTCTGCTCTGCCCCTGCACACGCCACAGCTGCCCGTAGGACAGCGTGGTGTCGAGCGAGCCGCTGATTTCGTTGTCGACGAAGCTGAACTCCGCCGCCTGTACGGGCACCGTGACCAGCAGCGGTAACACGCTGGCCAGGGCATAACCCGCCTTCGCCGGCACCAGGCGCAAGGCCGGCTCAAAGGACTTGATACGCATTGAATCTCTACTCCGCTGACAGACAGTCGTTGTTCTATCCGGCCCGTTTTCGGTGGGCCTGGCGGACACCTTGCTGGGGCGTCCTGTCATTGCGCTGAACTGGCTGACGTCACTGCCCCATGCAGTGCAACCTTGGTGCCAATTCAAACGATCGTATTAGCCGAAAGTGCTTTTCCAGAGCAGCTCCGTAGCGTCTTTTTATGACTGGTCGTCCACTGACCAATAGCCCTCGATTAGCGCCTTTTCGAACGCCCTCCTCCCCAGAAAGCGCTGCGAAGCGCACACAGCTCCACGCATTCGTCAATCGACGGCGCCGGATATTAAGTGTGTCGACTTATAAGAAGGTAACTTTCGATACCGACAGGTAACGAAAAAACGTTACTGCGGGAACGAACGGTAACATTCGGCCCGATGATGCGCGTTAAATCAAGTCAAACCGCTCTAGAACGAACTTTTCAGACCTTCGGAGGGTTTCTGCTGGCTGCTGAACTGCACCCAAGCAGGATGGAGGGCCGGCACGCTGATGAATGCCGGCACAATGGCGAGGGGCACGAGAGCGGTCAGGCCACCATCGCATCACCCGCAAGCGGGCTCCTACACACGGAGCCCGTAGGAGCCCGCTTGCGGGCGAATTACGTGAACAACGCAGATATCGCATCAAAGCCACCCTCTTCGCGCCGAGGGCCACCGTGACCAACCCGCCCCTGTAGGAGCCCGCTTGCGGGCGAATCGCGGGGACAACGCAGATACCGCAGCAAGGCCACTCTCTTCGCGCCGAGGGCGACGCTCCCACACCACCGTGACCAACCCGCCCCTGTAGGAGCCCGCTTGCGGGCGAATTGCGGAGACAACGCAGATATCGCATCAAGGCCGCTATCGCATCGCGCCGAGGGCGACGCTCCTACACCACCGTGACCAGCCCTCCCCTGTGGGAGCCCGCTTACGGGCGAGTCGCGGGGACAACGCAGATACCGCATCAAGGCCACCCTCTTCGCGCCGAGGGCGACGCTCCTACACCACCGTGACCAACCCGCCCCTGTAGGAGCCCGCTTGCGGGCGAATCGCGTGAACAACGCATATATCGCATCAAGGCCGCTATCGCATCGCACCGGGGGCGACGCTCCTACGGGGATACTCCTCAGGCCAGGCTCTTGCTCACCACCTCGTAAACATCCGCCGACAGCTCACCGGAGGCGAGAATGCGCTCCAGCTCCGCTTTCATCAGCGCCTGGCGCTCGCTGCCATACTTGCGCCAGCGGGTCAGCGGTGCCAGCAGGCGCGACGCGATCTGCGGGTTGAGGGCGTTGAGCACGATCACCTGATCGGCGAGGAAGCGATAACCGCTGCCATCGGCGGCATGGAAGTTGACCAGGTTCTGGCCGGCGAATGCGCCGATCAGCGCACGTACCTTGTTGGGGTTCTTCAGGGTGAACGCCGGGTGCTCCATCAACGCCTGCACGCGCGCCAAGCCACCTGGCAAGGTGCTGGCCGCCTGGACGCTGAACCACTGATCCATGACCAGGGCGTTATCCTTGAAGTGCTCGGCGAAGGCCGCCAGGGCCTTGCTGCGCTCAGCCTCGAACGGTGAATTGACCAGCACGGCCAGGGCGGTGAGGCGCTCGGTCATGTTGTCGCACGCCTCGTACTGCTCCAGCGTCGCCGCCAGCACCTCGGGCTTGCCGGTCAGCATCAGGTACGACAGCGCGATGTTCTGCAGGGCGCGACGAGCGAAATGCTCGGCCTCGGCCACGTAAGGCGTCGTGCGCGATACCTCGCGGTTGGCTTGATAACGCTGCCACAGCGGCTCGAACAAGGCTTCGGCCAGTTGCTGGCGAGCGAATTCACGCGCGCCGTGGATGGCGTCGACATCGGCCACGTCGCTGATCTCGGTGAGGTAGGCCTCGCCTGGCAGCGAGAGCATCTCGGCGACCATGGCCTGATCCAGCGAGCCATCCTGCAACAGGGTGCGCAGTGCGCTGACCAGCCGCTGATCGAGCTCCAGCGTCTCGCCGCGCTGGTGCTGGCCGATCAGCTCCTGCAGCACCTGCACGCTGAGCTGCTGACCCGCCTCCCAGCGATTGAAACCATCGCTGTCGTGCTGCATCAGGAACATCAGTTGATCGCGGTCGTACGGGAAACTCAGCTTGACCGGTGCACTGAAGCCACGCAGCAGCGAAGGCAAGGGTTTTTCGGCGATATCGACGAAAGTGAACGATTGCTGCGCTTCGGTCACCGACAGCACGCGGCTACCAGCAGCGGCAGCGGCCTCGCCCTGCAGGCGCAGTGGCAGGTCGTCGCCCTGGGCATCGAGCAGCCCCAACTCGACCGGAATCACGAAGGGCAACTTGTCGCTCTCGCGCTGCCCTGGAGTGGCCGGGCAGCTCTGGGTGAAGGTCAGGGTATAGGTTTTCGCGGCAGCGTCGTAACGCTCGGCGACGGCCAGGCGCGGGGTGCCCGATTGGGTGTACCAGCGCTTGAACTGGGTCAGGTCGATGCCGCTGGCATCTTCCATGGCCTTGACGAAGTCGTCGCAGGTCACGGCCTGGCCATCGTGGCGCTCGAAGTACAGATCCGATCCCTTGCGGAAGGCTTCTTCGCCCAGCAGGGTGTGGATCATGCGCAGGACTTCGGAACCCTTCTCGTAGATGGTCAGGGTGTAGAAGTTGGAGATCTCCATGTACGCATCCGGGCGCACCGGGTGGGCCATGGGGCCTGCATCCTCGGCGAACTGATGGGTACGCAGGTAGGCCACGTCCTGGATGCGCTTGACCGTCGCCGAGTTCATGTCGGCGGAGAACGCTGCGTCACGGAACACCGTGAAGCCTTCCTTGAGCGACAGCTGGAACCAGTCACGGCAGGTTACCCGGTTGCCCGACCAGTTATGGAAATACTCGTGGGCGACGATCGCCTCGACCCGCTGGTGCGCGGCATCGGTGGCGGTTTCCGCGCGGGCCAGCACGGCGCTGGAGTTGAAGATGTTGAGGCCCTTGTTCTCCATGGCGCCCATGTTGAAGTCGTTGACCGCGACGATCATGAAGATGTCCAGGTCGTACTCGCGACCGTAGACCTCTTCATCCCACTTCATGGACTTCTTCAGGCTGTCCATGGCGTGCTGCACCTTGTCGATGTTTTCCGGCTCGACATAAATGCGCAGCGTCACTTCGCGGCTGCTCACGGTGGTGAACTTGTCTTCCACGCACCAGAGATCACCGGCGACCAGAGCGAACAGATAGGCCGGCTTCTTGAACGGGTCTTCCCAGGTCGCCCAGTGCCGACCGTCGTCTTCCTGGCCGCTGGCCACCGGGTTGCCGTTGGACAGCAGGATCGGATACTTCTGCTTGTCGCCGCTCACCGTGGTGGTGAAGCTGCTCATCACGTCCGGGCGGTCGAGGTAGTAGGTAATCTTGCGGAAGCCTTCGGCCTCGCACTGGGTGCAGAACATGCCGCTGGACTTGTACAGCCCTTCCAGCGCGGTGTTGCTTTCCGGGTGGATACGCACGCTGCTGTCGACGACGAAGCTGGCCTGGGTCGGCTGCAGGGTCAGGTGACTGTCGGTGAGCGTGTAGTCGGTGGCGCTCAGCGCGCGATCATCGAGCTTGAGTTCAAGCAGCTCCAGCTGCTGACCATCGAGGGTCAGCACGGGCAGATCGGCCGACAGCGCCGGGTTGCGACGCATCACCAACTGGGCGTGGACCAGGGTGTGATCCTCGAACAGCTCGAAGGTCAGGTGAGTTTCGTCGATCAGGTAATCCGGCGCCTGATAGTCCTTCAGGTAGATGGTCTTCGATTGCTCGGTGCGCATGGGAACCTCTTCGATGCCACGCCCATTGGCGTGACAGACAGGTGAATGGCGTCAGCAGCGCCTGCCGGTCAGGCGGCGCAGCTGGCTGCGATCTGGTAAGCGGTGTACTTGCGGATATTGATCACGCCGGTATCGAACATCAGGTACTGGCCCTTGATGCCGAGCAGTGTGCCTTCGGCGACGGGATTCTTGTCCAGGTTGAAGCTGGTGATCTTGGCCGGATAGCCCTCGATCGGGTAACGGATATCGACCACCGACTGCTCGTTCAACGGCAGCACGGCCTGCAGGCCGAAACGCTGCTGCAGCGCATCGATGCCTTCGGCGCAGGCATGGAAGATCTGTTCGCGCACGGCGAGCAGGTCGACCGGCGTCGCATCGCCCTTGAGCAACGCGCGCCAATTGGTCTTGTCGGCCACCTGGCTGCGCAGCAGGTCTTCGACGAAACCGGACTGCTGGCGAGTGGCCACGCGCATGATCGGCAGCGCCTGGGTGGCCCCCTGATCGATCCAGCGCGTGGGGATCTGCGTGGCGCGGGTGATGCCCACCTTGATGCCCGACGAGTTGGCCAGGTAGACCACATGATCGGTCATGCAGAACTGCTCGCCCCACCCCGGATCCCGGCAGGTACCGGCGTCGTAGTGGCAGCGTTCCGGGCTCATGATGCACAGGTCGCACTGGGCGAGTTTCTGCATGCAGGGGTAGCAATAACCCTGACTGAAACTGGTCTTGGTTCTGCGCCCGCAATGGCTGCAATGAATCGCGCCAAGAAACTCCAGGCGCACGGTCTTGCCGATCATCGGATTGACGGCGATCCGCTCGTCACCCAGACGAAAGGCGTACTGCACTGGCGCATCGAGCTGGGTGGCCATCTTGCTCAGGGCGCCACGGGCTACTTCAACCATCAGTGCAGGGTTTCCGAGGACTTGTAGAGCAGGTTCGGGATCGGCTCGGACTTCGAGGAACACTCGGAGGTGCCCATGTAGCCAGTGCGCTGATCCTCGGGCAGGTTCTCGATCTCCCAAGCGATCATCGCCTGCAGGCTCAGTTCCTTCTGCTCCTGAGTCAGCTTGCGGCCGTCCGGCCACTTGCCGATCTCCACGGCCAGCTTGAGGCTTTCATACACGTCCGGGGTGATGTTGCGGATCAATTCGACGAAGGAGGACATGGCTGGCTCCAGGCTCAAAAAGTCACATATTACCGGGCCACATGCTTCGGCGCACGGGCATTGATCGAAACAGCGCATATCGCGCGGCGGATGCGATTGCCAGTGGTGAAGTCAAATGACAAAATGATAATAGTTTTCACTATCAAGTGACCTTCCCAGCATGCTTCCTGCCAACTCCAGCAATCGGACGGCGATGCTTCACAATCTGTTCGGCGAGCACCATGGCTGGTTGTTCGAGCGCCTGCGCGCTCGTCTTGGCTGCCGCCACGACGCTGCGGACATGGCCGCCGAAACCTTCGCTCAGGTTGTCGCCATGCGCGATCAGCGAAAGATCCACGAACCACGTGCACTGCTGACAACCATTGCCAAACGCCTGGTATTCGCCAGTTGGCGGCGCCGCGACCTCGAACGTGCCTACCTGGCGGCATTGACCGCCGAGCCGGAGCGCCTGGCCCCTTCTGCTGAGGATCACTACCTGCTGCTGGAAACGCTTGTCGAGATCGATCGGCTTCTCGACGGGCTTTCCAGCAAGGCTCGCGCCGCCTTTTTATGCAGCCAGCTGGATGGCCTGACCTACGCACAGATTGCAGTGGAGCTTGGCGTGTCCGTCACGCGGGTGCATCAGTACATCGTTCAGGGGCTCAGGGCCTGCTACGGTGCCGAGACGTGAGCCCACTGATAGAGCAAGCCATCGAGTGGCACGCACGGCAGAGTTCGGGCAACTTCGGCGATGACGAGCACACACGTTTCCAGCAGTGGCTGAGTGCCAATCCTGCTCACACCGACGCCTGGAATGCCCTACAACAGCGACTTGGTAAAACGCTGCTACCACTGAAGGCTGCGCCAGCCAGACAAGCGCTGAACACGCCGAACCTGAGCCGCCGCAACCTGCTACGCGGCACGCTGGCAATCAGCACGATGGCTGTCGGCGCCCACCTGCTCGGCAAACCTGGCATGCCGCTGAACAACTGGAACGCCGACCTTCGTACGCAAACCGCCGAGCGCCAGCGGATCGAATTGCCAAGTGCCTGGCTGACACTCAATGCACAGAGCGCCGTCGACCTCGACCTTTCCGGTGAGCGACACCTTGTTCGCCTGCATCAAGGCAGCCTGGTCATCGACACGCAAGGTGGAGAACTGAGCCCCATGACTCTAGCGAGTCGCTTTGGGGAGATCCAGCTGGCGGACGGGCGCTGCGTGCTGGAGCTGCACGATGATTTCGCTCGTGCCTGCCTACTGCGTGGCAGCGCAAGCATTGCCGGGCGCCCCCTGCTGCCAGGGCAACAAGTGCACATGCTCGCCAATGGCGTGACAGGGATGCGACCTTTCGTGGGAGCCCCAGATGCCTGGGTCAACGGTTTCTTGCAAGCGCACGACTGGACGCTGGGCCAGTTGATCGACCAACTGCGCCCCTATCACCGAGGCATGCTGCAGCTTTCCCAAAATGCAGCACATCTACGTATCTCCGGCGTATTCAATCTGGATAACAGCGCCCAGGCGCTGGCTGCCTTGGCGGACATCCTGCCGGTACGCGTCCATAGCTACCTCGGCGTATGGACGCGTATCGAGCATGTCTAGGGTCTGTTGACGTGTCAGCACGGCCGCGCCAGGCCCTACGGGCTGCGCGGAAACGTCAACAGACTCTAGGTGCAGCGAATTAATTTTCACCCACGCCTGAAAAAAACTCCGACTCATCGCACATACCCGTAAAGAACTCTGGCGAAAGCGATCGCCAGGGGTGTTTCCTGCGACTCGGAGCTCTGGATCACCATGCCTCATCAGTCTTGCTTGCCGTTCTTCATCACCGCTTTCGTGGTCGCCATGCATGGCAATGCCAGTGCATCGCAGCAGCGCCATGATTTCGCACTGTCGGCGGCACCGCTGGCCGCTACGCTGATCGAAATCGGCCAACGCAGTGGCCAGCAGATACTGTTCATCCCTGCGGACGTCGATGGCCATCAGGCCGCTCCCGTACATGGCTCGTTCAGCGCCAGCGAAGCAGTACAGCAGGCCCTGCGTGGCAGCGGTCTTGAAGTACGTGCCACCAGTGGCGGAACGCTCAGCGTGCAGCCGGCCCCACAAAACGGATCGATGACCCTCGATGCCACCCGCGTCGACTCCACGATTGCCAGTGAACGCACGGGCGCACCCTTTTCCGGCTATGTCGCCCAGCGAGGCGGCTCGGCCACCAAGACCGATGCATCGCTGCTCGAGACGCCACAGTCGATTTCGGTAGTAACCCGCGACGAAATGAACGACCGCAAGGGCGATAACCTTTCCGATGCACTGAAATACACCGCTGGCTTCAGCAGCCAGCCAAGTGGTTTCAGCCGTACCGCGGACGACTTCACCTTGCGCGGCTTCAACGTGGGCGCGGGCACCGGCGGTATTCTGCGCGACGGCATGAAACTGCAGGCCAACCCCTACGACGGCAGCATCGAAGCCTACGGCGTGGAGCGGGTAGAAGTGCTCAAAGGGGCCTCATCCGTGCTTTATGGGCAACTGTCGCCGGGTGGACTGATCAACACCATCAGCAAGCGCCCGACCAGCGAACCGCTGCATGAAGTGGGTATCGAAATCGGCAACTACGACCGTCGCCAGTACACCTTCGACCTAGGCGGCCCGCTGGACGATCAGGGCCAGTTCAGCTACCGCCTCACCGGTCTGTGGCGCGACAGCAATACGCAGGTCGATCATATCGACGACGACCGCCGCTACATCGCGCCCGCCTTGACCTGGCGTCCCAACGAGGACAGCTCGCTCACCATTCTGGCCAGTCATCAGGAAACCTTCACCGGCTTCGCCCCGCCGACGGCCTACACCATGACCACCTACAGCGATACGCCGGGCTACAAGATAGGTCGCGACGACTTCGTTGGCGAACCCGGCTACGACCATTTCAACAACCGTATGGACACGCTCGGGTACCTGTTCGAGCACCATTTCAACGACCACCTGCAAGTGAACCACAGCCTGCGCTATTTCCAGGCCAACACCGACTGGGACTACCTGATTCCACAAGCCATCGTCGGCAGTCAGTTACTGCGCCGCTACAGCGAACGTGACGAGCGCTCCACCGGCTGGACCACCGACAACAACCTGCAATACACGCTGGACAGTGGCCGCTGGCAACACAGCTTATTGGTGGGGGTGGACTACTACCACAAGACATACGACTCCCACCGCCATATCAGCGCCTCCCTGGCGCAACTGGCACCGCCGCTGGATCTCGCCAACCCGATCCATACCGGCTACGGCGAAAACACCGCCGCCGAAAGCGGCTCCGATCTGCACAGCGCGCAGAAGGGCCTCTACCTGCAGGATCAGATCAGGTTCGACGACAAGTGGCTGCTCCTGCTGGGCGCCCGTCAGGACTGGGCGGAAAGCCGCACCACTACCTTCGCGACCGAGGCACGTGCTACCCGCAACGACAAGAAAGCCACCGGCCGTATTGGTTTGGTCTACATGGCGGACAACGGCGTGGCGCCTTACGCCAGTTACAGCCAGTCGTTTCAGCCGGCCAATGTCAGCAATCCAGCCGCTGGCAATGCCTTCGCGCCGCTGGAAGGCGAGCAGTATGAGGTCGGTGTGCGCTATCAACCTCCCGGCAGCCAGACGTTGATCAGTGCTGCGGTGTACCAACTGACTCAGGAAAATTCACTGAGCTTCGACGCCGCCAGCGCCACATTCGTGCAATACGGGAAAACCCGCTCCAAAGGCCTGGAACTGGAGGCCAAGACAGAGGCCAGCGACAACCTCAGCCTCACCGCCTCCTACGCCTATACCGACTCCCACGTGATCCAGGACAGCAGCGCCAGCAATGTCGGCAAACGCATCGAAGGCGTGCCTTACCACAGTGCCAGTCTGTGGGCGAGCTATCGCCTGAGCGCCCTCGGTCTGCCGCAGCTACGACTCGCAGCTGGCGCACGCTATACCGGCACCACACGCACCACACCAACGGTCTATGAAGGCAAGATCCCCGCTTACACGCTGTTCGATGCGCTGATCAGCTATGAAATCGACGACCACTGGGAAGTGGCCGCCAAGGCCCAGAACCTGGGCAACGAGAAGTACCTGTTCTGCAACACGACCTGTCGTTATGGCGATGAACGCAGCCTGATCGGCTCGCTAAGCTATCGCTGGTAAGCGCACATCAGCGGCGTCGCCGGGCCAGCAGACCGCCAATCAGCCCGGTGACGCACCCCGCGACCAGCCCACCGACATGGGCGGCATTGGCGATTGCGCCGAACTGCAGCAGCTCGAATACACCGGTCATGCAGATCAGCAGCCAGATCAGCATGCTCACCAGCACGCCCCGTGGCAGCTTGTAAGCCGCATTCGGGGCCAGCCACTGGAACAGCCAGCAGTGCCCGAGCAGACCATAAAGCACGCCTGACAACCCGCCGAACAGCGCCGGACCGCCATACAGGTATTGCGCGACGTTGGCTGCCAGGCCGAACCACAGGGTCAGGAGCAGCAGCATGAGCGCGCCCTGGCGTGCCTCGATACGTCGGCCCAGCTCCCAGTACCACAAACTGTTCATGGCCAGGTGCAGCACGCCGAAATGCAGCAGCATCGGCGTGAACACACGCCACCACTGGCCGCTGTCGACGACCTGGGCGAAGGAAGCGAAGTAGATGTACTGACCTTCGATCTGGAAGTCGACGAAGCTCAGCCAGCGCACGACATCGTAATCTTCACCGCCCCAGGTCAGCAGCGCGACCAGCACGGTCAGGGCCAGCACGACCAACGTCAGCGGGCTGCGCCGGGCCTGATCGAGAAAGCCAGGTAGCTTGCGCGCTGGCTGAACCTGCACGGGTTGCACACTGGGATCGCCCTGGGGCGCTCGGGCGTATAGCTCGCGCACCTGACCGGCGATATGTTCATCGGGCACCCAGAGCACCTGCTCATTGGACTGCTCGGCGACCCGGTGGGCGACACCCAGGTTGCGCAACAGGGTGATGAAAGGCGTCAGGTCCTCATCGAGCGGTGCACGCAAGGCGATCACCGGGCTCATCGCGGCGCCTCCGGTTTCTCGACATCGACCCAGACGAACTTGCGCGGGTCCAGACGGGTTTCCTGATCAAGGCGGTAGGCCACCAGCTTGCCGTACATCACGGCGCTGTAATCCAGACAGGCCAGGTTCGGGCGGATCGGTTCAGGGGTGCCACTGCGCCAGTAATGGCCGACGAACAGCAAGGGTTGATCGGGCCCGTACTTGAGCAACTCGGTCTTCTGCAGCTCGCTGAGCGGCATCTGCGCGACCAGATCCGGCAAGGCATCGGGCTGGAACTGCACATCGCCGTATGTCTGCGGGTTGTCTTCCCAGAACTTGGTGCGGAAGAACGAGCGGGTGAAGCCGTCACCACTGGTCATGGTCAAGCCGTCGGGCAGGCGCATGTCGGTGCCGCGCAGCAGCCGATCGAGCACGGTGCAGGCATAGCTGCCAGGCACGGCAGAGGCCTGCAGAAAATGCTCATCGATACAGCCATCCGGAAACTGCCGGCGCAGCGGTGCGATCATGCCCTCGTCCCAGCAGGCGTGCACCACGCGAAAATGACCGGCATCGAGAAACAGCGGCAGCTCGTAGAACCACGCCAGCACATCGCGCCACTCGTCAGGGTATGGCTCGAACTGCTTGAGGGTTTCGCCGATCAGCCGCCCGTGCCGCGGGGTACGCTCACGCACGTAGTCGCGGCCGCTGCCCGGCAGTGCCGGCGTCATCCAGCCGAGGGCGTTGAACTCGTGATTGCCCATGATGCACAGCGCCTCACCGGCCCGCACCATGTCGTGCACCAGGTGCACGGCCTCGCGAATGCGCGGGCCTCGATCGATCAGGTCGCCGAGGAACACCGCCATACGTTGCGGATGGCGCCAGACCCCGTTCTGACGGCGATAACCCAGGCGCTCGAGCAGGTGCACCAGAGTATTGGCGCAGCCATGGATATCACCGATCAGGTCGTAGCCGCGAGACGGGTCGAGCTGCATCAGTCGCCTCCGCCGCCGAGTCGGCTACCCCATCCCAGCTTGGTTCGGCAGATCTCGTAGTAGTTGTGATCCAGCGGGTGGATCAAGCACAGCTTCTGGGACTTCTTGCGTACCGTGATGGTGTCGCCGGGCGCGCAGGTGAAGTGGTTCTGGCCGTCACAGGACACCTGCGGGTAGAGCTGCAGATCCTTGGAGACGACGATCTTCAGCTCACTGTTGCCATCCACCACGATCGGCCGGCTGGACAGCGTGTGCGGGTACATCGGCACGATGACGATGGCGTCCAGCTTGGGGTGCATGATCGGCCCACCAGCCGACAGGGCGTAGGCAGTGGAGCCGGTCGGCGTGGCGACGATCAGACCATCGGCCTTCTGGCTGCAGACGAACTGGCCGTCGATGTACAGCTCGAACTCGATCATCCGGTTGGACTTGCCCGGGTGCAGCACCACGTCGTTGAGCGCGTCGCCCTGGCCGATCGCCTCGGAATGACGGCGCACTTCGGTTTCGAGCAGAAAGCGGTTCTCGGTGAGGTAGTTGCCTTCCAGCACCTCGGCGACCTTGGACTCCAGTTCATCCGGGCGGATATCGGTGAGAAACCCCAGATTGCCGCGGTTGATGCCGAGCACCGGCACCTTGTGCCGGGCCAGGGCGCGGCCTGCGCCGAGCATGCTGCCGTCGCCACCGACCACGATCACCAGGTCGCAGAACTCGCCCAGGTGCTTGCGGGCGGATGTCTGCAGACCATGGCCAGGCAGAACCTCGGCGATGGTGTCCTCGAGAATCACGTGCAGCTGGCGCTCGAGCAAGAACTTCTTCAGGCGGCGAATGGTGTCGAGCACCTGGGTACTGCCCAGGCGACCGATGATGCCGATATTACGAAACTGCTCCATGGGGCTCCTGCGACGCTCTGGTTCTGATGGCCCGATTATGGGTGAAACACTGCCTCAGGGCACCTCAAAAAACCACCTGCGCTGCCATCGCCCTGTCAAGAACTGGCTCAAACTGCTCACTCACCGCTCCTAAGCTGCGCTTTTTCGCCTGTTTTTGCCTTGCGCTGACCGCCTCGTCCAATTTTTCGAGATGCCCTGCAACAGCCCCCCGCACCGATCGGGGAAAAGTCCCTATGCTGCACAGATGAACGCCTTCGACACCCTCGCCGATCTCCCCCAGCGCCTGAATCAGCCAGCGGTGCGCGACCTGGCCTGGACGCTGCTTTCTGCGCCCCTGCTGGCCCACCCACACCCGACGCAGCGTCATCCGCTGACGGATGGCAAATGGGCTGCCGAGCCGGGCCTGCTGGCGGACTGGCTGCTGCGCCAGGATGAAGAGCCTGCTGCGCTGCAGACCTGGTTGTCGCGTAGCTCGGTACGCCGCCTGGGCCTCTATTACGAGCGCCTGTGGCAGTTCGCCCTGGAGGCCGCCCCAGGCATCGAGGTACTGGCCGCCAACCTGCCGATTCGCCAGCAAGGCCACACCCTGGGCGAGCTGGATCTGCTGCTGCGCGATGCCAGCGGCGTGCATCATCTGGAACTGGCCATCAAGCTGTATCTGGGCAAGGCGTCGCAACAAAGAGCGCAATGGATCGGCCCCGGCAGCCATGATCGTCTGGATATCAAGCTCGAGCATCTCGCCAGCCATCAACTGCCACTCTCGGCTCAGCCCGTGGCACGCCCTGCTCTGGATGCGCTGACCAGCGAGCCCATCGAGGCGGCCATGTGGATCGGCGGGTACCTGTTCTACCCCCATGGCCACCCCTGCCCTGCACCACCAGACGCTCACCCGCAGCACCTGCGCGGCAAGTGGCTGCACCGGCGCGACTGGCAGGCCTTCCAGGTGGAGGATGCAGCGGCCTGTTGGCAGCCGCTGCCGCGCCACGCCTGGCTGGCCCCGGCCAGGCTGCCGGTGCAGGAAGGCTGGTCGTTCGCTCGCCTGCAAAACTGGCTTGGCGAGCTGCCCACGGATGCCGAAGCGCAGTTGCTGGTGGATCTGCGCCCCGGCGTCGACGGCCACCTGCACGAGCACCAACGCCTGTTTCTGGTCGCCGATGATTGGCCACGGCTGGCTTAGCTGATCATGGCGCCGGGATCAGGGCGGCGCGGCGCCCCTGCAACCCACCGGTATGCACAAAGATCAGCCGCGTGCCGGCCTCGATCTCGCCACCTTCGATGGCCTCACGCAGGCTCATCAGCGCCTTGGCGGTATACAGGGGTTCGAGAGGCAGACCGCTCTGCGCCTCGCACTGCGCCATGAAATCCAGCAAGTCGGCATCCTGCCGCGCGAAACCGCCTCGGCAGGCAGCGAACAGCCGATAGCCCGCATCGGCCATCCCGGCCTGCGCCAGCAGGGCCTGCACCTGCGCCGGTACGCCATGATCGCGGGGCACTGCCAGTGCACCATGCACGACCCGCTGCGCGCCCTCTCCAATCACCAGCCCGGCCAGGGTGGTGCCAGTGCCCGCAGCCAGCCACCAGCCGTGATAATCGGGCCAACCCAGCGCTGGCAACTGCGCAGCCACCAGCGCGGGCAACTGCGCACAGCCCATGGCACCCGGCAAACCGCCGCCGCCCTCGGGCACCGCGCAAAAGCCGGGATAACGCGCATGCCAGTCCAGCCAGAAATCCGCACGGTGTCGATCACGGTAACCGCCGTAGCCCAACCAGTGCAGCTGCATGCCGAAGCGCTGCAGATCCACGACGGTTGGCGTGCTCTGTGGCTGCCCCCGCAGCAGGCCGACGGTGGCGAAGGAGAAACGCTGGCCAGCGGCGGCCAGTGCATGCAGATGATTGGAGTGCGCACCACCCAGGCTGATGATGCCGCGTGCGCCCTGCCTGGCAGCGGCGTGCAGATGTGGCCGGAGCTTGAACCACTTGTTGCCGCTGATCAGCGGGTCGATCAGATCCAGCCGCAATACCGCCAGCTCGACCCCTGCCAACCAGTCGAACGACAGGCGCTGCAGCGGCGCATGGGGGCGCCAGGCGCTGACGGCCGTTAGGGAAAGTGACGCCATGAACGCACGCGAGAGGCCTGGTGAAAGGGCCTGCGATTGTATCCCAGATCGGCCTCAGCCCACTGTGCGCAGGCGGGCCGCCTTGTGCGCCATGCAGCAGTTGGAGTCGCCAACCACGAAACGCCCCGGCGTCTCGATGCGCTCCACGGCAACGTCGCAACGCTGGCCATCGGCATGCAGGCCTTCGCAACGCGGGCGCTGATAGTGCTCCAGCCACTGGCGGTACAAGGCTTCGGAAACGAAGCATTTGCTCGCGGCATAGGCCAGCGGGCTGGCCAGATAACGTTCGACATCCTGCAACGGTACGGTGACGTGACCGGCGCCCGGGTGAAACACCACGAACACCACACCCTGCCCGGCCAGACGTTCCAGCACCTGATGGGCGCCACGCTGCGAGGCCTCGGCTTCACGGCGCCGGGCCTGCTCCTCCGCGCTGGCCTGGGTCGCGAGTATCCGCGCACGCAGCTCGTCGTCGAACTGTTCGCGGAGAATGTCACGCTCGGTACGTGCATGACGCTCGGCGCCACGCAGGCGGACCGCCATTTCGTCGCGCTCGCTCTGCTGAATGGCCAACTGTTCGGTGAGCTGCGACTTGAGACTGTGATTCAGCGTTTCCTGCTGCCGCACGGCCTGGCGCAGCGCCTGAATCTGCCCCTGCAGATCGGTAACCCGGGCCTCGGCCTGAGCCGCGACACGCGCCATCTCCGCCTGATGCTCCTGGCCGAGACTGGCGAGCCGCTCACGCTGCTGCTTGACCAGTTGCGCGGCCTTCTGCCGATAGTCATGGGACAGCCGCTCGGCCAGCTTTTCGGCCAGATCCCGGGATGGATCCACGGCGTACCATTGATCTTCGGAAGCCACCTGCAAGCGCTCGGGCGCTACGCTATTGGCTTCTTCTTCCTGAAGTACGATGCCCAGGCTGTTGAGCTTGACGGTGTCACGCAGCAAGGCCAGATCATTCTTGCCGGTGACCAGACTGGGATCCCACAGGTGCATCTGGTGCCAGGAAACCGGGCACTGGCTGCGGCAGGCCAGGCGAATGGGCCCGGCACCCAGGTCAGGGCCACGGCCAGCGCGCTCGGCCAGCTGCTGCAAGGGAATGTTCCAGCCGCTGTCGGGCGCGCCGCTTTCGTCGAAATCCAGATAGAAGAACACTGCGGAGCGAATCTGCAGGCGCGCATTGATCACCACGTAGGTGACGCGAACCTGCTGATCGGCGAACACCGGCATCTTCACCAGGCCATCGAGCAACGTCTCGAACTCGGTGTAGAACATCTGCTTACCGATGCTGCCGTCTTCAGCGAAGAACATCACGGCCTCGACCAGTTGCGGCTTGCTCATCGATGCTCTCCAGACGAATGACGGTTCTCGGTTCCATGTCGGCTGCAACGCCAGAGCGGCAGCCAGACAAGTCTAGGCGAGAACACCGGAACCACTGTGTGAACCGGTTGGCAGTCATTCAGCTGCGGGACGAATGGCAACCCAGAACCGTGAAGTGTTCGGTAGAACCTGCCGAAACGTGGCGTCTCACAGCGCCGCGGCCAGACGCGAGCCCTGATCGATGGCGCGCTTGGCATCCAGCTCGGCCGCCACATCCGCACCGCCGACCAGGTGCACCGCCTGCCCGGCAGCCACGAGCTCATCCTGCAGTTCGCGCAACGGATCCTGACCGGCGCAGAGAATCACCGTATCCACCGGCAACAACTGCGGTTCGCCATCGGCGATGCGGATGTGCAGCCCCTCATCGTCGATCTTCAGGTACTCGACGGCATTGAGCATCTGCACCCGCTTGTTCTTCAACCCGGCACGGTGGATCCAGCCGGTGGTCTTGCCGAGGCCGTCACCGACCTTGCTCTTCTTGCGCTGCAGCAGAAATACCTGACGCGCCGCGGGTTCGATCTCGGCCTGAACACCGGCGACGCCACCACGGGCATGCAGGGCCGGGTCGATGCCCCATTCCTTCCAGAACGCCTCACGATCCAGGCTGGTGGCGACGCCCGCGTGGGTGATGAACTCGCTGACGTCGAAGCCGATGCCGCCGGCGCCGATCACCGCGACCGTCTGGCCGACCGGCTGACGTTGCAGGATGGCGTCCAGATAGCTGATCACCTTGGCGTGCCCGATGCCGTCGATCGCCGGAGTACGCGGCACGATACCGGTGGCAAGGATGACCTCGTCGAAGCCGGCAGCCAGCAGGTCCCCCGCGCTGACCCGGGTATTGAGGCGCAGATCGACGCCTGTGGTTTCCAGCTTGCGTTTGAAGTAGCGCAGGGTTTCAAAGAACTCCTCCTTGCCGGGCACTCGCTTGGCGACGTTGAACTGGCCACCGATTTCCCCCGCCGCATCGAACAGGGTGACGCGATGGCCACGCTCGGCAGCCACCGTGGCGGCAGCCAGGCCGGCAGGGCCGGCACCGACCACGGCAATGGTTTTCACCGCTGCGCTCGGCAGGTAGTTCAGCTCGGTTTCGTGACAGGCGCGAGGGTTGACCAGGCAACTGGTCAGCTTGCCACCGAAGGTGTGGTCGAGGCACGCCTGGTTGCAGCCGATGCAGGTATTGATTTCGTCGCCCCGGCCAGCGGCCGCCTTGTTGACGAACTCCGGGTCGGCGAGAAACGGCCGGGCCATGGACACCATGTCCGCATCGCCCTCGGCCAGCACCCGCTCCGCCACTTCCGGGGTGTTGATGCGGTTGGTGGTGATCAGCGGAATGCTCACCTCGCCACGCAGCTTGGCAGTGACCTTGGTGAACGCCGCCCGCGGCACCTTGGTGGCGATGGTGGGAATGCGCGCTTCGTGCCAGCCGATGCCGGTGTTTATCAGGGTCGCCCCTGCCGCCTCGATGGCCTTGGCGAGCACGACCACTTCCTGCCAGTCGCTGCCGCCCTCCACCAGGTCGAGCATCGACAGTCGATAGATGATGATGAAGTCGCTGCCGACCGCTTCGCGCACCCGGCGCACGATCTCCACGGGCAGGCGCATGCGATTCTCGAAACGACCGCCCCAGCGGTCGGTACGCTGGTTGGTGTGGGAGGCGAGGAACTGATTGATGAAGTACCCCTCTGAGCCCATGATCTCGACCCCGTCGTAACCGGCCTGGCGCGCCAGCAGCGCACAGCTGACGAAATCGGCGATCTGCTTCTCGATGCCCTCTTCATCCAGCTCGCGGGGCTTGAATGGGTTGATCGGCGCCTGAATGGCGCTCGGCGCAACCTGCTTGGGGCTGTAGGCGTAACGACCGGCGTGGAGAATCTGCATGCAGATCAGGCCGTCGGCGGCATGCACCGCTGCGGTGACGATACGATGCTTCTCGGCTTCTTCCGGGGTGCTCAGCTTGGCCGCGCCCGCGTAGACCCCGCCCTCCTCGTTCGGCGCGATGCCGCCGGTGACCATCAGCCCGACGCCACCGCGAGCCCGCTCGGCGAAATAGGCCGCCATGCGCTCGAAGCCGCCTGGCTTCTCCTCCAGCCCGGTGTGCATGGAGCCCATCAGGGTGCGATTCTTCAGGGTGACGAAACCCAGATCCAGCGGAGCGAGCAAATGCGGGTAAGCGGTCATGGTCATGGATCCATCGGCGGTGATCACGGGATGCCGCAGCCTTCGTGGGCAGCGGTCTGTATGGGACAGACGATAGTGAAGCCATGACCCCGCCTCAATGATCATAAATGACAACTTACTGATCCTGAATGACAGTGAGGCTGGCGAGGTATCGCCGGCCGGGATACCCTACCTGCCCGTCCATCAGTATCGACAGAGCCCATGAACCCCGCACGTATTCGCCTGGGCGATCTCTCCGTCGGCTTTCTCTACAGCCTGGCCGACGCCGTGCGCCACCTCGGGCATGAGCCACACCCCTTGCTGGAACACTATGGTTTCGATGCCCCGCGCCTGGCCGAGCCACAGGCCAGGCTGTCGATTCCGCGCTACATGCACCTGGGGCACAGCGCCATCGAACTGACCGGCGAGCCGGCGCTGGGCCTGCTGATGGGCCGTTTCGCCCGTCTGCAGCAATTGGGCCTCGCCGGTATCACCGCCGCCCAGGCACCCACGGTGCGTGAGGCGGCGCGCACGCTGACCCGCTTCGAACTGCTGTATGCCTCCAACTACCGTGGTCGCTCGAGCCTCCAGGAAGACAGCCAGGGCGCCTGGCTGCGCTTTCACTCGATAGGCCCTTACAACGCCTACAACCGTTTCGTGGTCGATTCGGTACTGGCTGGCTGGCTGCAGCAGTTGGGCACGCTCGTGGGAACCGAATTGCAGGCCGAGGCGCTGCATCTGGAATGCTCGCCGCCTGCCTACGCCGAACGCTACGAATGCGAAGTTCGCTGCCTGCCCACCTTCGATGCTGCCTTCAATGGCCTGCGCCTCGACCAGCCGACCCTGAACCTGCGCAACCCCCAGCACTGCCCCGGCACCTGGCAGGAACTGCTGCAACTCTGTGAGCAGCAACTGCAGCGCCTGACCCGCACCCACAGCCTGCGTGAGCGGGTCAGCCAACTGCTCGGCCCGCGTCTGCATGGCCGCGAACCGGACATGGACGACATCGCCCGGCAGTTGCAGCTGCCGAGCTGGACCCTGCGCCGGCGCCTGGCCGAAGAAGGCACGCGGTTCAGCAGCATCGTCAATGAAACCCGCCGGGATCTGGCCACCGCCTACGTACGCGATACCGAACTGACGTTCGGAGAGATCGCCTACCTGCTCGGATTCGCCTCGGCGGAAGCCTTTCAGCGCGCCTTCAAACGCTGGCTGCAGCAGACGCCCGGCGAGCTGCGTCGCACCCATCGGCTGGGCATGGCCAAACTGTCTGAATCTTTGAAATAATTATTTTCATTTGCGCCTGCGGGTTTTACGCTTCTCATCCGTCTTAATAGGTAACCGACCCACAAAGCGCGCGATAATCACGCCCGCCACGGATTTCCACCCTCGCAGGCCGCAAGGCAGGCGGGGTTTCGTTCGTTAATAAAGAGCCCGCTCGCCGAGCCGCCCGGCGTTCGAGGCCTCCCAACAAGACTGATATTCAATGTCCAAGAAGTCGCGCTCCAAAATCTGGTTCCTGGTCCACAGCTGGCTCGCTCTGCCCATCTGGTTCTTCGTGCTGATCGTCTGCGTCACCGGCACCCTGGCAGTGGTCAGTCAGGAGATCGTCTGGCTGGCCAACCCTGACGTGCGCGCCACCAAACCGTCGGACGACGCCGAGCTGCTGACCTTCGGAGAGGTACTGGCGGCCATCAACAAGGCCGAGCCGCAGACCATCGTGCAGACCATCAGCCGGCCGGACGAATCCCATTTCGCCCTCACCGCCCGGGTGGCCTACCCGGATGGCAGCACGCCGACGCTGTACGTCAACCCGTACACCGGGGACATCCAGGGGGTCAGCCCGCAGTTCGATTTCCGCCAGTTCACCCGCGCCCTGCACGGCTGGTGGCTGGTGCCGTTCACCAATGGGTTCAGTTGGGGCTGGTACCTGGTGTCGATGATGGGCATCCCCATGCTGCTGTCACTGATCACCGGCCTGGTGGTCTACAAGAAATTCTGGAAAGGCTTCTTCAAGCCACGCCTGCGTTTCAACCAGGGCGCGCGGATCTTCTGGGGCGACTTCCACCGCCTGAGTGGTATCTGGTCGATCTGGTTCATCGCCGTGGTGTCGATCACCGGCATCTGGTTCCTGATCCAGGCGATCCTGTTCGATAACCAGATTTCCATCTCGACCGAAGGTGTGCCTGCCATCGTGGCGCGCGAAGACGTGCCGATCGTCCGGCCCGGCGAGCCGATTCCGATGATCGGCGTGGACGAAGCCGCGCGCATTGCCATCAGCAAGGTGCCGAGCCTGGACGTCAGTTTCACGCGGCTGCCGAGCAATGCCTATGATCATATTTCCGTCAGCGGGCGCGGCTGGTATCCGCTGATGTTCCAGAGCGCATCGATCAACCCCTATACCGGTGAAGTGGCGCAACAGCGCCTGCTGGAAGATCGCTCCAAACTGGAGTTCGTCACCGAATCCATGCGTCCGCTGCACACCGGTGACTTCGGCGGCATCTGGGTCAAGATGATCTGGTTCTTCTTCGGCCTGGTGCTCAGCATGATGGTGCTCAGCGGCCTGCTGATCTGGACCAAACGTACCGCACAGGCCACCGCCAAGGTGATCAAGCGGCCGGCCCGCAGCCGCGCCGCCGATACCGCCAGCGACAACACGGAGGTCAAGGCATGAGCAAGGCCGTCGCCGCACGCCCCGCCTCACCATTGAGCCGCCTCTGGTACAAGTGGCGCTTCCACATCAACATTCTGCTGGTGATCATTCCGCTGGCCTTCATGCCCAAATACTTCGCCGATGTCGCGCTGTTCACCGGCACCAGCGGCCTGGGCGAACGCATGATCGGTGACGTGGCGGTCGGCCCCTGGTCGATCCGCCTGGCCGAATTTCGTGCGGGCCCTCCGGAGCTCGATGGCCCGGCCGGTTACATGAAATCCTTCAATGGCGCGCTGTGTGCCGAATGCGCCAGCCAGGTCAAGGCCACCTACCTGCGCATCGGCAAGCCACGCAGCCTGCGTGCAGCCGGTGGCATCTTCTTCGGCACCGCCCACCGCATGGGTGCCACCGTGCCGCTGCCGGCTCGCACCAAGCCCGATGCCGAACTGTGGATCACCATGGAGGGCTGGGACGGTTCCGTACACCAGGCCGCCGTGCCCCTCGAGCAGGCATCCCCGTCCACCGTCGCCTGGCTGAAGAAACAACAAGGAGGCAAGTAATGATCAATTCCAAATCCCTGCGTCTGGCCGCAGGCATCGCCCTGCTGTCGCTCAGCGGTGCTGCCCTGGCGCACAATCCGATGTGCCAGTGCGAAGACATCGACGCCGAACACATCCGCTGCACCGGTGGTTTTTCCGACGGCAGCGGTGCAGCCGGCGTGACCCTCGACGTGATTGGCTATGACGAAAGCATTCTGGTGCCCGGCAAGCTGGCCGAAGACTCGACCATCACCTTCAAGCGCCCCGAAGGCGAGTTCTACGTGCTGTTCGATGCGGGCCCCGGCCATATCGTGGAAATCGACCACACGGAAATCGAGGCCCCATGACGGTTCAGGTCGTACGCCCCGCCGGTGCCGGTCACGAAACCCTCTACGTACTGCTGCTGTGCCTGGCCATCCTGCTGGCGGCCGGCTCGGTCGTGGCCTGGCATGGCGAGACGGAAAGCGAAACCAGCATCGAGAGCCATCAGATCGATGCGCGTCGTGACCTCACCGCCGCTGAACAGGGCATCTACGCTGACCTGCGCGTGGCCTCCGACGAGATCCGCATCCGCCGTGACGAAGAGCAGACGCTGCTCAGCCCCGCTGAGCTGGCAGACGAAGGCTTTCCGCCGTTCGCAGCCGATGCCAGCGCGACCAGCCGTGGCAGCCACCAGTGGCAATTGCTGCCCGCTGACCAGGCTGCCTATTTCGGTGCCAGCCAGGCACTGGACGTGGCCGGCTCGATGCTCATGCTGATCGACGCCGAGCATGAACAGGCCGACGTCTGGCTCAACCGCAACAGCGCCAGCGCGCCTTCCAGTCTGGACGCGCAAAGCCTGATCACTGCCGGCTGGCAGCAGATCGCCTCCCAGTACGACGCAGGTGTGACCCGGCAACATCGCCACTGATCACCTCCGATCCACCCGACAGAAGACCGCCCGCCAATGCCCATTTTCCGTCTGTTTCGCGCACGTCCCCTGCTGTCACGCCTGGCCATCGGCCTGTTCGCCCTGCTGTTCATCGGCGCCGCCAGTGCCGCCGACGCCAAGCGCCTGCGTATCGGCATTACCCTGCACCCCTATTACAGCTACGTGAGCAACATCGTCGGCGACAAGGCCGAGGTGGTGCCGCTGATTCCGGCCGGCTTCAACCCCCATGCCTACGAGCCGCGCTCGGAAGACATCAAGCGCATCGGCTCGCTGGACGTGGTAGTGCTCAACGGCGTCGGCCATGACGACTTCGCCGACCGCATGATCGCCGCCAGCGAGAAGCCGGATATCGAAGTCATCGAAGCCAACGCCAACGTACCGCTGCTGGCCGCGACCGGCATCGCCGCACGGGGCGCCGGCAAGGTGGTCAACCCGCACACCTTCCTGTCGATCAGCGCCTCCATCGCGCAGATCAACAATATCGCCCGGGAACTGGGCAAGCTCGATCCGGCCAACGCCAAGACCTACACGCAAAACGCCCGCGCCTACGGCAAACGCCTGCGCAAGCTGCGTGCCGACGCCCTCGCCCAACTGACCGAGGCGCCGAACGCCGATCTGCGCGTAGCCACCGTGCACGCGGCCTACGACTATCTGCTGCGTGAATTCGGCCTGGAAGTCACTGCGGTGGTAGAACCGGCCCACGGCATCGAGCCGAGCCCCAGCCAGTTGAAGAAGACCATCGACCAGTTGCGTGAACTGGACGTCAAAGTGATCTTCTCCGAGCTGGACTTCCCGTCCACCTATGTCGACACCATTCAGCGCGAGTCGGGCGTCAAGCTCTATCCGCTGTCGCACATTTCCTACGGCGAATACAGCGCCGAGAAGTACGAAAAGGAAATGACCAGCAACATGAACACCGTGGTACGTGCCATTCAGGAAGCCGGCAAATGAGCGTGGCGGAAAACCTGAGCGTGACGGCCATTGGCCCGACCATCGATTTTCAGCAGGTCAGCCTGGTGCTGGGCCGCACGCAGATCCTCGAGAATGTCAGTTTCCAGGTCAAACCGGGCAGCGTGCATGCCCTGGTTGGCCCCAACGGCGGCGGCAAGAGCTCGCTGATCAAGACCCTGCTCGGCCAGATGCCCCACCAGGGCACGCTCAGCCTGCAGTGGCCCGACGCCGTCGGCACCATCGGCTACGTGCCCCAGGCGCTGGAGTTCGACCGTGGCCTGCCGATGACCGTGGACGATTTCATGGCTGCCATGTGCCAGCGTCGCCCGGCCTTCCTCGGCCTGTCGAAGCACTACACCGGAGCCATCGATGACGCCCTGGCCCGCGTCGGCATGCTGGAAAAGCGCAAGCGGCGCATGGGCGCGCTGTCCGGTGGTGAACGTCAGCGCGTGCTGCTCGCCCAGGGGCTGATCCCCACACCGCAGTTGCTGGTCCTCGACGAGCCGATGTCGGCACTGGACGAAGCCGGCATCCAGGTTTTCGAACGCCTGCTCGGTGACTGGCGTCGCGCCGGCATCAGCGTGCTGTGGATCGAGCACGATCTGGAAGCGGTCAAGCGCCTGGCCGACCGCGTCACCGGCCTCAGCCGCCGCGTGCTGTTCGATGCACCACCTGCCGAAGCCCTGACCCCGGAGCGCCTGCTCAGCCTGTTCTCCACCCATGCACGTGCCGCGGGGACCTCGCAACCATGATCGACTACGAACAGTTCCGCCTGATGATTCAGGGCTGGGCGTCCTCCGGTTATCTGCCCGAAGCGCTGGCTTACGGTTTCGTCATCAATGCGCTGCTCGCCGGTTTGCTGATCGGCCCGGTATTGGGCGGCCTCGGCACCCTGGTGGTGGTCAAGCGTTTCGCCTTCTTTTCCGAAGCGGTCGGCCACGCGGCACTCACCGGCGTGGCCATCGGCATCCTGCTCGGCGAACCCTACACCGGCCCTTACGGTGCCCTGTTCGGCTACGCCCTGCTGTTCGGCATCCTGCTCAACTACCTGCGCAATCGCACCGGCCTGGCCCCGGATACGCTGATCGGCGTGTTCCTCTCCGTCTCCCTGGCCATGGGCGCCAGCCTGCTGCTGATTCTCGCCGGGCGCATCAACGTGCACATTCTCGAGAACGTGCTGTTCGGTTCGGTGCTGACGGTAAACGGTACCGACCTGCTGGTCCTGCTGGTGGTCGGCGCGCTGGTGATGGGCCTGGCCCTGCCGCTGTACAACCGCATCATGCTCGCCAGCTTCAACCCGCAGCTGGCGGCCGTGCGCGGCGTGGCCGTGAAGAGCCTGGATTATCTGTTCGTGATCCTGGTGACGCTGATCACCGTGGCCGCGGTCAAGGTCATCGGCGCGATTCTGGTCGGTGCCCTGCTGGTGATTCCAGCCGCAGCGGCGCGTCTGCTCAGCCAGTCGCTGAAAGGCTTCTTCTGGCTGTCGGTGCTGATCGCCACCATCAGCACCCTGGTCGGCATTCTCATGCCCATCGTGCTGGATCTGCCGATCCCCTCCGGTGCCGCGATCATTCTGGTCGCCGGTTTCACCTTCGCCCTCGCCGCCATCGCGCGCGGCGTCGTACCAAGCCTGAAAGGGAACCTGGGATGACCCATAGACTTCACCAACTCGGCCTCGCCCTGCTCCTCAGCCTGCCCGGCCTCGCCCTGGCCAAGGACGTCAGCGTTCTGGTCTCGCAACCCGTCACCTTCGGCCTCGCCACCGATCTGCTGGAAGGCACCGCGGTGCGCATCGAACGCGCCGCACCGGCCAACCTGCCGGCCAGTCGTCAGGTGTCGTACTTCGCCGGCCGTGGCGCCACCAACCTGCAAAAGGTCGCGGCCGACGCCGATGCGGCCATCGCCCTGCGCTCGTTGTGGTCGGAAGACCCGCTCTACCCCATGGCCCGCCGCAGCAATATCCGCATCGTCGAAATCGATGCAGCACGGCCAGTGGACGGCGCCCTGCCGGGCATCGCCACCCAGGCCGAGAGCGCTGGCGAAAACGACCTGGCCAGCTACCCATGGCTGGCGATCAACAACATGGGCCGCATGGCCGACGTGATGGCCGCCGATCTGGTGCGCCTGGCACCGGATGCCAAGGGCAAGGTCGAGCAGAACCTGGCGACGCTCAAGCAGCGTCTGCTCAAACTCAATGCCCACAGCGAAGCCGAACTGGCCAAGGCCGACAACCTGTCGGTCTACAGCCTGAGCAGTCGTCTGGATTATCTGGTCAGCGGCCTCAACCTGGATCTGGTCAGCAGCGACAGCCGTGATGACCGTGACTGGGATGCAGAATCACTGAAAGCGCTGACCAGCGCCCTGAAGGAAGACGATGTGGCGCTGGTACTGCACCATCGCAAGCCGTCGCAGCCGGTGGCGGACGCGGTCAAGGCCGCCGGCATTCCCCTGCTGGTGCTGGAGACCGAAAGCGATGATCCGCTGGCCGAGCTGGAAGGCAATGTCGGTAGCCTGGTGAAGGCCCTGACGCAGTAAGCATGGCGATGCGTACCGGCCGTTAACGAAAAGGCCCGATGCATAGGCATCGGGCCTTTTCTTTTGATTCTGGCTCGTGGGCTGAACGGATTGCCGTTCGAGTCTCCACGGCGCCCGGACCGGGCGGTTACAGCTCGGTCGCGTCTTCGGCGAACTCGGGTACGTCCTGTTCCAGGGCACGGGACTCGAGCAGCTCTTCCTGATAATCGTCCATCTCTCTTCTCCTTTCCTTTCTCTTTGGTCTCGCACCGAGTCTACGAAGTTTCGGTGACTATCCTGTGACACGGATCAAGCCATCGCAGTTCAGCATTCACGTTGCTGAGCGCTGGCCTGAGATACATTACTCCCTGGCTCGACACTGCGGGTGAGCCAGACGTTACCGCCGATTACCGAGCCCTTGCCGATGGTGATACGGCCAAGAATGGTGGCACCGGCATAGATCACCACATCGTCTTCGACGATCGGGTGGCGCGGCTGCCCCTTGTGCAGCAAGCCGCTCTCGTCGCTGGTGAAACGCTTGGCGCCGAGGGTCACGGCCTGATAGATGCGCACGTTGTCGCCGATGATCGCCGTTTCGCCGATCACCACGCCGGTGCCGTGATCGATGAAGAAGCCGTGGCCGATCTGTGCGCCAGGGTGGATGTCGATACCGGTGGCACCGTGGGCGGTCTCGGCACCGATGCGCGCCAGCAGCGGCAGGCCGGCGCGGTAAAGATGGTGAGCCAGACGGTGATAGATCACGGCCAGCACGCCGGGGTAGCAGAGCAGCACCTCGTCGACGCTGCGCGCCGCCGGATCGCCGTTGTAGGCCGCGACCACATCGCGATCGAGCAGGCGGCGCAGCGCCGGCAGTGCCGCAGCGAACTCGCGGACGATATGCACGGCCCGAGCCTCCACGCTGCCGACCTCGTCGCCACGCTGGCGGGCGTCGTAACGCAGCTCGAGGCGTACCTGGGCCAACAGGCTGTTCAAGGCGTGATCCAGGGTATGCCCGACGTAGTAGTCCTCGCTCTCTTCGCGCAGATCCGCCGGCCCCAGACGCATGGGGAACAGCACGCCACACAGCCCGGTGAGAATCGCTGCCACGGCCTGCCGCGAAGGCAGCTCACGGCCACCCTGCTCCGGGTCGCGGCCTGCCCGGTTGCGCCAGTCGGCGCGGGCCGAACGCAGGCCCTCGACGATCTGCTCCAGCTCCCAGTTGGTCGAGCGACTCTGCTTCTCTGTATCGGCCCCACCGGCAACGGCGGTGGCGAACGTGCTGTTCATGGAATTCCTCGGGTAAAAAGAGCGGCGCAAGAGGCTCACTCGGTTATTCGTTCAAGCGGTATAGCGGCGCCCGACAGCACCTCGAAGGTTCGAAGGCACAGCCCCGGCATGCGTGCCCCGACGATAGGGCGGCAGTGCCATGGGCTCCAAATATCCATTGATTCTTTCGATATGCGAAAAACACATATACGGACTCGCCGACGCCAGCCATGGAAAAGTCAGGCCCGTGGCTATTGCGACAACGCGGGAGCATTGCTGTTTTGGGAAAAACGCGGCGCAGCGGGTTGCGAGCGAGCCTGACCGGCTGGCCGAGTCACCTCGGCCACTGGCGACGGGGCCGGCAGACATGGCTGCCGGCCCCACAGGCATTCACCGCATCAGGGCGGGAAAGCGAAGGGAAACACGCAGATCAACGACCCGCGCCGCCGACCTTGGAGGCGATACGCAGCACCTGATTGGCGGCGGTGATGTACAACCAGTGCTGATCGTCCGTGCTGCAGAACGTCAGGTTGCCCGTGTCGCTGGAGGCCACACGGATCATGCCAAGCCTTTCACCCTGAGGGGAAAACACCTGCAGCCCCTCCTTGCTGCTGCTCCAGACGTTGCCGTTCTCGTCCACCTTGATGCCATCGGGAATCCCCGGCGAGATTTCCGCGAAGACACGAGCACCGCTCAAGGCATTGTCCTTCACGTCGTAGACGACGATATGGTGAGCGAGGGATTCGTCGTTGAAGTCATGGGCCTGCTGGGAATCGGCTATATACAGACGATCGCCGTCGGGTGAGAACGCCAGGCCATTGGGTGCATGCACCTCAGGCGTGGCCATGCGCGTCAGGCTGTTGGTCAGCGGGTCATAACGGTAGACGTACTCGCCATCCTGCTCCTGAGTCCCGCCATAGCCTTCCTTCTCGTTGAACAGTCCGAAGGTGGGGTCACTGAACCAGATACCGCCATCGGCCGCGACCACCACATCGTTGGGGCTGTTCAGGCGTTTGCCCTGATACCTGTCGACCAGTACCCGCCAGCGGCCACCCGCCTCGCGGCGTACGATCGCGCGCTGGCCGTGGGATGCCGCGATGACCCGGCCGTCATGATCGAGTGCGTGGCCGTTCTGGAAGTCGGACTTGGCCAGCCATGTCTGTACGTCCTGCCCTTCTTTCCAGCTCATCACGCTGTTCCGTTTCACATCGCTCCAGATCAACCGACCATCGGCCAGGCAAACCGGCCCCTCCGCCCACACGGCATCGGTGGTGATCGACTCGACACGCGGATTCGCTGCAATCAGCTCATTGAAGCTCGGGCTGTCGGCGATGAGTTCGACACGTGGATCCTGCTCGGGGGCGGCCGTGCAGCCGATCAGTGGGCCGAGCAACAGAGCCAGGGTCGAGCAGCGTGTCAGTCTTGCCATGTCCTTCATGGTTTCTCCTTTGAATGTGCGGTAAAGGCGCGGATTGGGCGCAGGCATCATGCATACGACTGCGGCGGGGGGCGAGTGTCACCCCTCTGCTCTGCCAAGTTTCTGGTCACGGAGCAGACATCTCGCCAGAGGTGTCGGAAGGGATCGCTCGAGGGTTGCGAGGGGGAATGGCGCTTGCCAGACGAGTGATGCCGCCACTGACCGCTCATGGCCAGCGCCCGCTGCCTGACAGCCCTTGTCCCGGTGCGGGAGCCCTGCGCGAGGGCGAGTCTAGGCAAGGCGTGGCGATATGTAACATACTTATTTCATTAACTTGCGATACGAAATAGATATCACCCATGATCGATCTGCGTCAGTTCCGCCAGTACGTCGCCGTCGCCGAAACCCTCAACTTCCGCCGTGCCGCCGAGCGCTTGAACATGGCGCAGCCACCGTTGAGCACGGCGATCCGCCGCCTGGAAGAAGAGCTGGGGGTCACCCTGCTGGAGCGCGACAACCGGGTCTCGCGGCTGACCGCGGCGGGCGAGGTGTTTCTCCTCGAAGCGCGACGTACGCTGGAACAGGCCGATCGCGCCTGCGCAGCCGCGCGGCTGGCAGCTGCCGGGCTGAGTGGTTCGCTACGTCTGAGTTTCGTCGACAGCACCGTGAACGGCCTGTTGCCGCGGTTGCTGCGGGACTTCAAGGTACGCCACCCGCAGGTCGACCTGCATTTGCAGGAAGCCACACCGCCCGAGCAAATGGAGGCGCTCAGGCAGGATCGCACCGACATCGGCATCCTCGTGTTGCCGATCGCCGACGCCGGGGACATCCAACTGGAACCGCTGCTGAGCGATCGCATGGTGGCGGTCCTGCCCGCCGAGCACCGCCTGGCCAGGCGCAAACGCCTGGCCCTTGCGGAACTCGCCGACGAACCCTGGGTGCTGTTCGCTCACCATCACGGGCCGGGCATGCACGCGCGGATCCTGCTGGCCTGCGCCCAGGCCGGCTTCGTGCCCCGGGTGGTGCAACAGCCGCGGCAGATGCAGACCACGGCCGGGCTGGTCGCAGGCCAGGTGGGGGTCGCCCTGATGCCTCGGCTTTACGCCAACAGGCACCACGGTGGCCTGGTGCAGTGCGAGATCAGCGGCCCGGGCAGCCCGATCCCCTACGAACTGGCCATCGCCTATCGGCAGCTGTCGCCCAGCGCTCGGGCTCTGCGCGATCTGGCCTTGCAGATCGTACGAAGCGATAGCGACGACTGATCGGCACCAGCAGCAACGACTGTTCGCTGGGACTCATTTGCCTGACAAAGTGTTGCCTGACCAACATTCGCGGCCATCCAAGACACGCTGAAGCCGCTATCGCGCGGGGTTCTGCGCCCCGGCACAAAGTCTGCAAACACCTCTGGGACCCGCCATCCGGCACTCAATCAGGGGAGTCAGACGACTATGCCATCTCGCATCATTCTCAATGCATTCGACATGACCTGCGTCAGTCACCAGGCCGCTGGCACATGGCGACATCCACAGAGCCAGGCATGGCGCTACAACGACCTGGACTACTGGGTCGACCTGGCCAAACTGCTCGAACGCGGGTACTTCGATTCACTGTTCATCGCCGATGTGGTGGGCGTCTACGACATCTACCGGGGCTCGGTGGAAACCTCGCTGATCGATGCCGATCAGGTGCCGGTCAACGACCCGTTCTTTCAGGTACCAGCCATGGCAGCCGCGACCAGGCATCTCGGTTTCGGCGTGACCTCGGCACTCACCTACGAGCTGCCCTACGCCCTGGCGCGCAAATTCTCGACCCTCGATCACCTGACCAAGGGCCGGGTGGCCTGGAACGTGGTGACCTCCTACCTGAACAGCGCGGCGGTCAACCTGGGCCTCAAGCAGCAGATCTCCCATGACGAGCGCTACGACATCGCCGATGAGTTCCTCGATGTCACCTACAAGCTCTGGGAGGGCTCCTGGGACGAGGGCGCGGTGCTGCGCGATCGCGAGCGAGGGATCTTCACCGACCCGAGCAAGGTGCATCCCATCGGCCACAAGGGCAAATACTTCGAGGTGCCGGGTATCCACCTCTCGGAACCCTCGCCACAGCGCACTCCGGTGATCTTCCAGGCCGGCGCCTCCAGCCGCGGCCGGGCCTTCGCCGCCAAGCATGCCGAGGGGGTCTTCATCAGCCCGGCCACGGTCGAGCAGGCTCGCGAGGTGGCCGACGACATCCGCGACCGCGCCGAACAGGCGGGCCGTTCGCGGGACGCCCTGAAGATCTTCGCCCTGCTCACGGTGATCACCGCAGAAAGCGATGCCGCCGCCGAAGCCAAGTACCAGGACTACCTGAGTTATGCCAATGGCGAGGGCATGCTGTCCTTCTATGGTGGCTGGACCGGGGTCGACTTCTCCGAATACGACCCGGATCAACCGCTGGAGGCCATCGACAACGACAGCATTCGCTCGGTGCTCGAATTGCTCGCCACCGCCGACCCGAACCGCAAATGGACACCGCGCGACATCGTCGAACACCGCAGCATCGGCGGCCTCGGCCCGGTGCTGATCGGCGGCCCTCAACGGGTAGCCGATGAGCTCGAACGCTGGGTCGATGTCGGTGGCATCGACGG
This sequence comes from Pseudomonas sp. SZ40, assembly GCF_052958135.1. NCBI lineage: Bacteria > Pseudomonadati > Pseudomonadota > Gammaproteobacteria > Pseudomonadales > Pseudomonadaceae > Pseudomonas > Pseudomonas sp. SZ40. The sequence goes on from NZ_JBQWIF010000036.1 coordinate 54,122, forward strand.
TTTCAACCTCGCCTATGCCATCACGCCCGGCACCTTCGAAGACTTCATCGAGTTCATTGTCCCCGAACTGCAACGCCGCGGCCGGGTGCGCAGCGCCTACGGCGCCAGCACCCTGCGTGAAAACCTGCTCGACAGCGATTCGCCCCATGCCGCAGCGGACCATCCGGCGGCCCGCTATCGCGGCGCATTCAGCGAGGGTGCCAACACCACCGACCACACCAAGCCCTCTCCTTTCGCCACGCTGACCTGACCCAGAGGAATCCCACCATGACCAGCCTCCAGCCCGTCAAACCGCTGCCCCAGGAAACCGACTACGAACAACTCGCGCAGCGCTTCCGGCCGATCTTCGCGCGTATCGCCGAAGGTGCCGTGGAACGTGAGCGCAATCGCAGCCTGCCCCATGAACAGATCCGCTGGCTCAAGGCTGCCGGTTTCGGCGCCGTTCGCGTGGCACAGGAACATGGCGGTGGCGGTGCCTCGCTGCCACAGCTGTTCCAGTTGCTGATCGAGCTGGCAGCGGCCGACTCGAACATTCCCCAGGCGCTGCGCGGTCATTTCGCCTTCGTCGAGGACCGTCTCAATGCCCACGCCAGCTCGCCACAGGACACCTGGTTTCAACGCTTCGTGGCTGGCGACCTGGTGGGATGCGCCTGGACGGAAATCGGTGCTGTGAAGATCGGCGAAGTGCTCACACGGGTCTCACGCCAGGGCGACAAATGGGTGGTCAACGGCACCAAGTACTACAGCACCGGCAGCATCTTTTCCGACTGGATCGACCTCTTCGCCCAGCGTGACGATAGCGGAGCGGATGTGATCGCAGCCATCCGCACTCAGCAGCCTGGGGTGACCCTGAGCGACGACTGGGATGGTTTCGGTCAGCGCACCACGGGCAGCGGCACGACGGTGTTCGACAACGCCGTGGTCGAGGAACAGAACATCATCGACTTCGCCACCCGTTTCAAGTACCAGACCGCCTTCTACCAGTTGGTACTCAATGCAGTGCTGGTCGGCTCGGGGCGCGCTGCGGTCAACGACTTCGCCAGGCAGGTCGGCCAGCGCACGCGCATCTACAGCCACGGCAACGGCCCCTCGGCCGATCAGGACCCGCAGATCCAGCAGGTGGTCGGCAAGGCTTCGGCCCAGGTGTACGGTGCCGAAGCCGCGACACTGCGGGCAGCGCATGCCGCGCAACGCGCTTACCTGGCACGCCTGAATGGAGACCTGCAGCAGGAGCGCGACGCCAATATCGACGCCGAACTGGAGTCGGCCCAGGCCCAGGTGGCGGTCGCGGAGCTGGTGCTCGACGCCACCAGCAAGCTGTTCAACGCCCTGGGCGCCTCGGCGACCAGCCTCACCCGGCAACTCGACCGCCACTGGCGCAACGCCCGCACCGCGGCCTCGCACAACCCGCTGATCTACAAGGAGCGGATCATCGGCGACTGGGAAATCAACGGCACCGAGCCCCCTTACGTCTGGCAGATCGGTGGCGGCGCCAAGCAGGCCTGAGCCTGCCCACCTCAGATGCCGTGGGCCATGCTCACCACCCGCAGTGCCAGGCCTTCATAGGGCGCCAGCTCGATGTGCAGCTCGCCCTCGGCGTTCAGGTCACCGACCAGGCGTTCGTGGATGATGTCCACCACGGGCCCTGGCTCGACATCGGTCAGGGTCACCACCTCGGTCAGTGGCTCGGCACCGAAATTCAGTGCCGTGACCTGGGTACCACGCCCGGCCGGCAACTCGTGGACCATGATCAGCAGGGCCGGATGACTGGTGAGTGGCGCCGCGACCTGCTTGCTGGAAGCCACGCCGTAGGAGCGACGCGCTGCGAACATGCGCCGTGCCTGGGAAGCGAACGACTCGGGGTCCTTCAACTGCTCGCTCAGGCTGCCATAGAGGTTGCGCGCCTTGGGCAGGCCCTCGGCAGACAGCAGCGCTTGCGGGTCGAGATCGACCAAGTCGTAGCCGCCGCGGTTGATCCAGCGGGTGTCGCCGTCAGCGATCAGTTCGCTGACCTGATCCACTTCCAGCGGCAAGGCCCCCACCAGGTCCCAGCCCGACAGGGCGACCACGCCCGGCTGCATGGCGTTGTACATCAGCAACAACAGGTGCACCTGGCGAATCTTCGCCACATCCGCTTCGCTGATGGCGTTCAGGTCACTGATACCCAGGGCCGCGGTAATGATGCTGACCGTGGTGCAGGCCACGCCATTGGTGACGAACTTGAGGTTGTAGGGCGCGTTGGCGCCGGCCAGGTGCTCGTACATTTCGGCGCGGATCTGCTCGCGCAATATGTTGCCCGGCAGGCTCTGCCCGCGGAACACGTAGGTGTCGTTGGCATGCAGGGTCCAGAAATGCACCAGTTCCAGGGTCAGTTCGTCATGGTTCTGCAGGGCATGGATCAGTGAGGCGGGGTCGATGCCGAAGTCGTGCATCTGGTGCAGCATCAGCCGCAGGAACTCCACGTCACCGGTAAGCAGGGCATGCTGATAGGCCGGCCGGGTGATGAAATCATAGGACAGATCGGCACCGCCCTGGGACATCGCGGCGATGTCGTCCAGCGTCAGGTTCAGCTCCTGAAAACTGAAGGCACCGGCCTTGCGGATCATGCCGCCTAGCAACTGGTTACCGGTCTGCGACAGCGGATGGCTCTCCGACCACGCATTGCCCTGGCTGCGCCGCTCGACGCCGAGAAAGCCGTTGGCGTCCAGGCGCAACACCCGTGAACCGATCACGTCGATGGCATGCAGGGCTTCGCCAGTGACCAGTTGCTGGGCCGCGAAGGTAGGGTCCAGCCAGTTCAGCGACGGCTGACCTTCCTTGAAGTAATGCAGATACACCCAACGGCGCACCTTGCCATCCACCCCTTCCACCTCGGCGGTGGCGCTCCAGTCGGTCTCCTTGACGCCTGGTTCGAAGAAGATCACCCGCTGCAGTTGCCCGACGATGTAGTGCTTGTCGCGCAAGGCGTCGACCACCGTCGG
>NZ_JBQWIF010000037.1:0-54057 GCF_052958135.1 Pseudomonas sp. SZ40
GCCATGAACGGCACGGCGGCGAAAAACAACGGGAAATACGAGCGCATGACATCCATACCTGGAAAATAAGTTCATCCTTGAGGCGAGGCATTTTGCCACCACCTTTGCCATCAACCTGAGACCTGTTGCACACCTTCCAACCCGGCCATGTGTCGTGATTCACAACCTCAGCGAACGTGGCCTGGTTGACCGGCCGTCCATACTCCGATGGACGTGGTCGTTTTTTAGCCTAGCAAGAAAGCCAATTTATTGACTAGCCGCGGCCAGTGGCTATCAGGTGACGGGGCGGGCACCGTTGACGATTTCCTTCAATACCGCCCCATCGCGTGCCCCACAAACTTCCGGCATCTTTTCTCGAGAAGCGATGCCCGCCATGCAGCAGTTCCTGATCATTGCCGCCGCCCACTTCCTGGCGCTGCTTTCCCCCGGCCCGGATTTCTTCCTGGTGGCCCGTACGTCGCTGTCCGCCGGTTGGCGGGTCGCCAGTGGCGCGTGCCTGGGCATCGCGCTGGCCAACGCGGTGTTCATCGTCGCGGCGTTTACCGGAGTGTCGGCCCTGCAGCCAGGCAGCGCAGCCTTCATCGTGCTGCAGTTGGTTGGCTGCCTGTATCTGCTCTACCTCGGCGTGCTGTTCATTCGCCACGCGGGCAGTAGCGTGCTGCAGGCAGCGCAAGGCACCGCAGCGGCCAGGCCAATCAACTGGATGCAGGCGGCCGGCATGGGTTTTCTGTCGGGCATCCTCAACCCCAAGAACGCGCTGTTCTACGTCAGCCTGGCGAGCATGCTCGGCAACGCGCACGGCAGCGCCGGCTGGAAGCTGTTCTATGGTGCGTGGATGTTCGCCGTGGTGCTCGGCTGGGACCTGCTGGTGGCACTGGCGATTGGCAACGGGCGCGTGTTGCAGCGTTTCCAGCGCGCGCTGCCGCTGCTCGAACGGCTCTCGGGGCTGGTCTTGATCGCCCTGGCACTGGGAATGCTGGGCCTGTTGCTGATCGGCTGATGGCACCCGGGCAAGCGCTCACCGCACACCCGATGGCAGGCATGCGGCGAGGAGCGGCGGTCAGTCCCGGAGGCGCGCGGCCAGGGTCGACAGGTCGCCGGACAGCCCCTGCATGGCGCGGCTTGCCGACTCGCTGCGCTGCAGGTCGGCCTCGTTGCTCTGGGCGATGGAAACGATCTCCGCCAGGTTGCGGGCGATGTCTTCGGCGACCGAGGTCTGCTCCTCGGCAGCGGTAGCGATCTGCCTGTTCATGTCACGGATCGCCTCCACCGCCTGGGTGATGCTGTGCAAACGCTCGCCGGCCATGCCGACCTGAGCACGGCCCGCGGCGCTCTGCTGGGCACCGGCATTGATGGCCGCAGTGGCTTCCTTCGAAGCGCTCTGCACATTGGCGATCAATTGGTGGATTTCGCTGATCGAGCTCGCGGTGCGGACCGACAGATTGCGCACTTCGTCGGCCACCACCGCGAAGCCTCTGCCCGCATCACCGGCCCGGGCGGCTTCGATGGCCGCGTTGAGGGCCAGCAGGTTGGTCTGATCGGCGATGCCGCGGATCACATCCAGCACACTGCCGATGCGCTCGCTGTCGCTTTCCAGGCGGGTGATCACCTCAGAGGTACGGGTGATCTCACTGTGCATCTGCTCGATGGTGGCGATGGTGCTGGCCATGGTCGCCTCGCCTTCCCCGGCAGCCTGATCGGCTTCGTCAGCGGCACGGGCCGCCGCAGCGGAATGCCGCGCCACTTCATCAGCCGTCGCACTCATCTCATGCATGGCCGTGGCGACCTGATCGGTACGCGAAAACTGCTCGCGAATGCCGTGGCCGATATGCCCGGCCACGCTGCTCAGGTCGTGGGTGGCAGCATCCAGCTCGCTGGTCCCGCGGCGCAGTTGCTGGGACAGCGCCTGCATGAACTCGCGCAGGCGATTGGCGGCCTGGGCCAGGTGCCCTACTTCATCCTCACGGCCTTCGCTCAGGCGCTCACCGAACTGCCCACGGCTGAGCAGATCGAGCTGCCCGGTGGCCTGCAGCAGTGGTGTGGTGATGCGCCGGTTAACCAGCCAGGCACTGAACAGCGCCAGCAGTATTCCCAGCCCAAGCATCGCCAGGCTGCCGAACAGCACGCTGCGCCGGGCTATCTCGCTCAGTTGCGTGGCGCTCGCCTGGCTGCGCTCGTGCAGCTCGTCGACCAGCAACGACAACTGCTCGGTGGTCGCCCGGTCGATGCCCTTCACTGCCGCGTCGCCGGCCTGAGCGGAAAACCCGGCCGCGGCAAAGGCCTCATACCCACGACGATAGGCCTGGCCCATTTCGGCATGTGCACGGCGCAGTTCGCTCAATCGCTGGCGCAGCTCGGCGCTGCCTGCGGTTTCGATCAGGTGACCAATCTGCGCCTGTACGCGCCCCTCTTCTTCCTGAAACTGCTGCCAGTAACGGTTGCGCTGAGTCTGGTCAGCGCCGCGCAGCAAGACGTTCTTCCATTCCTGCACCTGAATCTTGAACGCCAGGTTGGCGGCATCCACCTGACGCGCCTCTTCGAGAGGGCCACCGAGCAGCGCCTGATAGCCATCCAGTTGCCGCGACAACAGCGCGAAACCCGCCAGCGCAATCAACAACATCAACACCAGACCACCGCCAATCAGCAACACCAATTGGGCACGCAGCGAACGACCAAGGCTCATGGAAAACTCGAACAGGAGGGGGAAGTGCGATGATTTTATGAAGGCTGTGTTACGGATATGTTGCAGTGCGGTAACCGGCGGTCAGGCGCACGGCACTGCGCAGAAAATCACCCAGCCGCCGATGCCCTCCGACTGTTCGCGAGCGCGATGAAGAATGTACGCGCGTCTTGGCAAGCAGCGCCCAATACGGCGCCGGCGTAGCTGAACGTCAGCGCTTGTTCATCTTCTTCCTGGCCTCTTCCATGCCCTCCTCCATCGCTGCGGCGGCCAGGCCCGAGCAGACCATCACGCCGGCCCCGCGGGACAGGCATTCGTAGCGCTGCTGGTCCTCACCCGAACTGGTGACGCAGTTCTGCATGCTGATCCGCTCCTCGATGCCGGCGAAGTTCTTCTGCCCTTCCGCGTACTCGGCGGCAGTGATTCGCCCGGCTTCCTTGCGCTCCAGGGCCATCTCCTTGAGGTTCTCGATATCGATGGCCGTCCAGCGCATGGCGCTCTTGCACATCTCTCGCTTCGAGACCTTGGCTGGAGCGGCGTCAGCACCAGCACCGCGGGCCGGCAATGCAGGGGCAGCCGCTCGGCCATCGCCCACATACCCATGGTTGATGTTCACCGGCTCGGCATGCCGCTCAGAGGCAGGGGGCTGGCTGCCGAAATGCTTCTGCCCATTCTCATCCACCCAGGTGTACACCTGGCTCAGCGCCTGCGCGGAAAGGATGCTGCACAGCAGGAACAACGGAAGCGTCTTGCGACCGAGCATGGGTCATAAATCCTTCTACGAGGCGCGGGTTGCGCAGCGGGCAATCTAGAGCCGGGGGGTTGGTTTGCCAAGTTACCGAACGAGAAAAGCCACGTGTTTTCGGTTCGGGCCTTTCGCGGTGTGATGGGGGTAGAAATTTGCGCGGGATTCTCGATGCGAAATCGTCCCATCAGCTCGCACTCCAATACCCGCCATGGCAAATCAATCGGCCGCGTCACGCTGCTGCCACACCTTCGATGATTAAGGCGTGTCCTGATCATCCTTGTCCGGGTCAGCCTTGTTGCACTCAGGGCTGATCTGCCCTTTGTCCGGCATGGCTTCACCGGTCATGAGCCACCATCGATATTGCGGATACATCTTCCCCAGATGCTCCACCTCATCAGCACCAATGCGAGCCTTGCCCCGCTTGATGCTCTGCCAGCGCACGTAGTCCTTGCTGTTCACTTCAGCCAGCTCTTTGAGGCTGGTTGCGTTCAACAATTGATGCGCTCTATTGGCCATACCTTGAGCCATTGAGAAATACCATTTATGGAATATTGCCATAATTAACCTCTATGGATAATATCCATATGGACTTAATCCATGAGGCAAGTTCGCTGCTTCGAATATTGACATGAATAGGCACGGAACGACATGGGACTGGAAGAGCTGGACGCCTCCAAGTTGATAGGCCCGCAACAGGACGTTGAAACCATCGAAACCTGGGCAGATCGCAATGGCATCACTTACGACACCGCCCGCAGCTGGGCCATGCGCGGTGTACTCCCTACGGTAAAACTCGGTAAACGGCGCCTGGTGAACAGCGCGATGCTAAGGCGCTGGCTGCTCGGGCAGGAGTGGTCATCATGAGCGGCGGGCAGGGACCCGCGTCTGGCCTTTACCGTGGTCTAGGTTTGCTCTGCCTGTTGGTCAAAAGCCGCAGCGGCAAGGCGCGCGCCCTTCCCGTGCATACCATGCACCCGGTCCCGCCGCGTGCCGCCCTGCGAGGGCAATGGGCGTTGCGCTGCTACCCCTACCTGCTGATGCGCGAAACCCATGCCCGGCCCGCTGCGGCCGAGGTACTGGATCGCTGCGCCCGCCAGCGCCGCGGCAACGCACTGCGCCGTGCCCTGGGGTATGTTCGAGCAGGCCATGCCAGCCATGCGCACGGGGTCTGAGCGCCCGCTGGCGAAGGTGCTCGGTAACTGGGCCTGCCCGCTGGTGATCGGCATCGCCTTGGGTTCGGTCTTCAGTATTCTGCTGGCTGGCGAAGCCATGCTGCGCATGGACCAACAGTTATTCGACGCCATCAATCGAGTGATTCTCTCCTGCCTGAATGCGCAACAGGAGGCCTGATAAGCATCGATATATCCCTATACAAACTGTAGTTATCTGCTGATCAACTTCGATACATCTATCGCCTTTGAAGATCGGGTCGAATAATCTTTCGTAGTTCCCCGTTTCATGCCGGCGTTCAACATGGTAGATGCTGAATCACCCAGAAATGGTTACTCGGGCAGCATGGATATGCCATGAGTGGATGCGTAGCCTGCACTTATTCGAATCCGCGAGTTATTCGCGCGGGTTGCGGATTTTGTCAGGAATCAATCGAGTGCCTATGAACCTTCTTCTTAAATCACTGACGCGTACTTTCCAAGGCATCTACAACGTCAACACCGAGCGGCAGCCCGACCGACTTACCATTGTCTGCGAAGACCTGGATGGAAACGTCATTGCCGTGCGTGTATTCAGTGACGGGCAACTCAGAAACAGGCTCTTGGTCATGCAGGTGATGCTCGATCTCGAAAGAAGCCTGTTGCGCGCACGGGAATCACTTTGCAGCCAACAGAAACCAGCGCCTGATAATCCTTGCGCATGAACAAGCGGCGCCCCACCCGGTTCAGCTTGGCGCGTTTTTTGGGCGCGCGCCCTATTTCTTCAAGGGTAGCAGCGATTTCTGGAACATTTCTGGGTAATCGTGGCGTTACTCCGAAGCCTGTGTATAGTGAGCCCTCAATGATAGCCACATGACATCTATGAATTATCGTGTGGCCTGAGGCCTATATGAAACACGCATGCATTCGGGAACGTGTAGATCGTATCACTAAACAATTACTGAATAGCGATATCGAAGCGGTCATCAACGATCACTACGACCTGATGATGGCCAGGTACAAATTAAACCCTCTGTTCTATAAAACACTTTTCAAGAGCGATCGCTACATGGTGGCGCTGGCCTTGCTGTCGAAGTTCTATTCGACCAAAGGCATGACGCTTTCCGTCGTAAGGTCTTTCTGTGAAGAACGTGGGTATTTGTCAAAGAATACATTGGAGTCCTACTTTTCATTCTTCCTGATCACCAAGCGCATGACCATAATTACCCATCCCAGCAATGGGCGCCTGCGCGTATACGAACCATCGGCTCAGGCTCTGGCCGAAACGAAAGCGATTCTGGACACCCATTTGCTACCCCTGGCGTCATTGAGCATGGAGAATCTGAGGTTTCTCACTACCTCCAACTCGTCATGCAGGTCCGAGCACTTCCTGAGAGGCTTCGCACAGCTTCTCGATGCCAGATGCACGCTGGATATCATCGTCCCGGACGCGCATTGGATGTTGAACAGAGATGGCGGCTACATGTTGGTACTTGCGCTGTACATCGACATGTCGAAGAACCGTAACGAACAGGGTGGTTACAAATCCTCAACCTACGCGGCATTGTCTTCACTGTTATGCGTATCCAGTACGCACCTGATGCGACTGGTTCGAGAGGGCGAAACCAGAGGTTATTTCAAAAATCATAAAAATATCGTCGAAGTAACCCCGAAGTTCGAGTCTTTCGTGCGAACGATGATGGCCTGCACATTTGCCATCACTCTCGTCAGCGTAGAACTGGGTGAGGTTCAAGAGCTTGGCTCCTTTGATGAGTGACTATGATTACCCTGACATTGGATCAGCAACGAACGATCGCGTTGCTGCGCAAAGGAATCGCCACTACTCAGTTACTGGCAATAATGAGTTGGGGGATTGTGCAATTGATTCGTGGCGCGGATTTTTTCTCGGCGTTCACGTTGCTTCCCCTGGTGGCCCTGTTTTTTCTTCTTCTCATGCAGGCGTACGCGAAATCGATAGTTGCGTGGCGTTTCAGCGGCCTGTTGTTCGTTGCCGTATTCGTACTCAGCTATAAATTTTTATTCGACAGGGAGCCCTACCTGCACACCCATTTCTCTCTTGCATTCTCAATCATCTGCGTGACAGGTGAATCGCTTTTGATTCGGAAGAAAATAGACTTCGTGATCGCGGCCATTGCAACCTGGGCCATCGTCTTTCCGTTAACCGAGAATTTGTCAGGCAGTTCAGACCAGACCTACATCGCCGTTCTCTTCGTGAGTTCCATTTCGCTAGGGCTGATCAATAACCGAACTTACTGGCAGTCACTGGAAGACACGCTGGCGGGCGAGGCGCACTACAGAATGATTGCCGAAACGGATTACCTGACCTCGATCTACAACCGGCGTGCCTTGATGGAAAAGCTGAAGACTTTCACGGAAACCAGGCCCGGGGGCTTCTTTCTGATGATTGATGTCGATGACTTCAAAAAGATCAATGACGCCCATGGCCACGATGTGGGCGATCAAGTGCTCTGTGCCATGGCGAGTTGCTTTCGGGCCGTAGAGGGAAGTGCTGTCTACGGGCGCATTGGCGGTGAAGAGTTCGCGGTGGTCATCGATACGCTCTCCGAGCAGACCGCCTTGGCCTATGCGCAACGATTGCTGGATGCAGTCAGGCACGGTGAGAGGTCTCCCGTGGGCTTCACGATCAGCGCTGGGCTGGTCCCGTTCGCGAAGGGAGAGCCGCTGTCCGAAATCCTCGTGCGCGGTGACCGATGCCTGTACCGGGCAAAGCACACCGGAAAGAACAGAGTCAGCACCACCTGCTGAGTTTCTTCGCCGCAGGTGCAACCGTTACAGCGATTCTTGCGCGGCCGTACGTTGCGTTCACCCAGTTCAGTTCAAACGAAAACTCACTGCAGGCGCAGACAAACCAACCCCAAGCATCGCGATGGCACTCCAGCCGCGAGAGAAGCTGCAACCTGCATCATGCATATGTGCAGAGCCAGATAGACGCCTGAGTAGGCACTTTCACTCATTTTAGGAGCGAGCATGTTCAATCGACATCTGAAGCATGATCTGACGAAACTGGCTAACGATCTTGAGCAGTTGCAGCAGGCCATGGAGCTTTTGGAAGTGCAGTGCCCGACGATCAAGCTCGACGGTGAGTGCAGGGTCATCTCGGTAAGCGATGCACTGTGCGACTTGATGGGCCTCGCCCGTGAACAGCTGCTGGGAAAAGGCATTTTCGATCTGCTTTGCATTGGCGAACTGGATAAAACCAAATTGAAAGGCCTCGCTGCGGGACCTTACCCGCAAGATGTGCTGCCCTTGCAATGCAACTATCACGGCGCCAGCAGGGCTGGCACCAAGCTGAATATCCGCTGGTTCCATTCGAGAACCGACAATGGGAAGCGAACCATACTGGGCTATGTATTCAGTGATGGTCTGGACATCGAGTCACTCGATGGCCTCGAACTCTCGGCCGCGCTGACCAAATCCACTGCCGTCATCCAGTTCTCGCTCGATGGCCGCATTCTTTCGGCCAACCAGAACTTTCTCAACTCGATGGGCTATGCCTTCAATGAAATCGAAGGCAAGCATCATCGAATGTTCTGCACGCCCGAAGACATCGCCTCGCCCCATTACACCGAGTTCTGGAACCAACTCAACCGTGGCGACTTCGTCGCCGGGCGATTCAGGCGTATCGACAAGAAGGGCAAGACCGTCTGGCTTGAAGCCACTTACAACCCTATCGTCAATGGCAAAGGCCAGCTCTACAAAGTGGCCAAGTTCGCCAGCGTGGTAACCGATCAGGTCGAGAAAGAGAACGAAGTCAAACATGCCGCCGAGGTCGCCTACGAGGTATCGCAACGCACCGATGTAAGCGCGGAAAACGGCACTGCCGTGGTCGGAGAGGCCGTGGTGGCCATGAAAAAGATCGCTGAGCAGATGCAGTCCGTCACCCAGAGCATGGACGCGCTCGGCTCGCAATCGGTGTTGATTAGCGCCATCGTGGAAACCATCAGTGGCATCGCCGAACAGACCAACCTGCTCGCACTGAATGCGGCGATCGAAGCCGCGCGGGCAGGCGAGCAAGGGCGCGGTTTTTCCGTCGTCGCGGATGAAATCCGCAAGCTGGCGGCACGAACCAGTTCCGCGACTCAGGAGATCGTCAACGTCGTCGATCAGAATCAGGAGCTGGCCAAGCGCGCGGCCGTGAATATCCAACAGAGCCGCGACCAGGCCGGCAAAGGCCTGGAATTGGCTGAACAGGCGGGCGTCGCGATCACCAACATTCAGCAAGGCGCAAGGCAAGTGGTCGAGGCCGTCAGCCGTGTGGCACTGGACCTTCGCTAGGAACAGCAACGCCCTGGGTCATGGGCAGGGCCTTCAGAATGCTCTGAAGGCCCGAACAGGCCACGAATCACCCGGTAGCGATCGTGGTCCTCGCCGCATCGCCATGAGCCTCTACACGAGCGACCGATTCGGCTGGTTCAAGGTCCGCATTGCCAGCGCCCCTCGAGGGTGCGGCTCGGGTTGTCCTCGAGCAGGTAGGTCGCGGTAGCGGCATGGTGAGGCGACTCACCGCCGCCACCACCCTCCGCGTCGCCATTGAGCTTGACCTCGATCGCCAGTCGATCGCCTTTGAACGTCGTGCCGTGCAGCATGCCGTCGAAGCCATCAGGTGCCTGAATGGCCTCGACACGGTCACCGAGCTTCGCCACGCCCTGCGCATCGGCCGTACTGGCAACGTTGCCCGCTACATGGAGATAGGCATTACCCGCCACCGAGAAGGAACACACCAACTCACCCGGCAGTTTGGCCCCGGTGATGTCCTGCTCGCTCAAGGGCGCCAGCTTGGTCGATGCCCCGCTCTCGACGGATGCCCCCGGCGTGACGGCCTTGGCCTTGGCCTGGGCCGTCTCCTCCTCCGCCGAACACCCCACTTGAAGGGCCAGCGCGGAAAACAGCGCCATGCAGACCATTGCGTTTCGACCCTGCCGGCCAACACCGTGGCGATTCTGAAACATCACGTCCTCCGTCATTCACATCTTCGTCTGGCAAGTAAGCTCAGCAGCGGATAATCAGCACGCGAGCAGCCTGCCTTTCAACCGACCGCGTCGATGAAGGGACGTTTCTGCTAAATCTTGGTGAAGCATTGGGATGCGAAAGCGAATACGGAGGGCAGCCACTCCTGCTCAGGTGGTCTAAATTGCCATCGCGCGTCCAGATACACAGCGCAGCACCCTTGCCCGAAGCGAACGCTCCAGAGCAGGTTGCGATAGAGTACGGGTAGGCGCCTCGCAAGCCCAACGGACGAGCATTGACGCATGGCCATACGCAAAATAAAGCTGATCATGCCCTGCCCCTCGGCAGTGGTCTTTGAAGCCTTTCACGATCATCGGGTGCGGATGCACTGGGATAGCCTGCTGTCCCACGCTGCAGTCGAGGACGGTAGCAGCCATCCCTACGTAGGTGCCATCTCCTGTAATCAGGGCCGTGGCTGGAAGCGCCTGTTTGCCATGCGTACGCGCTTCGTCAACTACAAGCCCCCTCAACTAGCGGCCGCGGTGCTGGTGGCTCCTCAAGGCTGCTTCCAGGAGTGGGCTGCCTCGCTGCATCATCGGGACCTCGACAACGACAAGTCCGAACTGACCTACACGTTCAGCTTGCGCCTGCGTCCACAATGGCTGGGGGGGCTGCTGAATCCGATGGTCAACAAGCTCTTCGAGACCGAAACCCGCAGACGCTTTGCCGCAATGGCCACGTACCTGAACGACCGGCATAAAGGCCAGTAGCCGTTCGAGAACAGATAAAGGCCTCAACATGCCGAAGCTGCCAGCAGATCGAATCAGGCCCTGCCATGACCCCAGACAATCAGTGCTGCCCTCGCTGTGGATCGCCACAGCACGTGAGGCCCAAAGACATCCTGATAGGAGCGCTGAGTCCGAACGCGCGCTTCGATGGTGAAGAACGCGCGGGCTATCGACGTACGGATCAGCTTGCCGTCGATGAATGCAATCTCGATTCGCTGAAGCCACCACCACTCGAACAACTGGTCGGTGGCTTGTATTGCGACCGATGCGGGATAGGTTTCGTAAGCGATGAAATTCTCAAGACCCGCCATGACTGAGAGCCGCCTTGAGCCGACCGCAGCGCATATGACGGTCACCCGAACTGCATGGGCGCTCCCCAGTGCCTTACGGCGATAATGCAACGCCTCAACCCGGTTTGCGAAGGACAGCCAATCCGTGAAGACCTACTGCCCGATTTTTTGGCCCAATAGCCCGAACATCGATCACCGCGCTCCTACCGTTGCCCTCGAAGCCCTTTTGCCGAGCGTACCCGGCACCGCATTCGCGCACTTCGATAAAGATGATCAGCCCTGCATGGGAGAAACCATACGCCTCATATGGTGCCCGCCTGTTTCCGACCTGAATGGCTGGAGCGAACAACCCTCGGAAATCGCCTCGAGCTATCTTCTGACAGCCAGGGTAATCAGCCCCGGCTCAGCTGCCATGCGCACAGCGGAGGATGCGAATTTCGCCCTCATCCACACGCAGAGGTATCAACTCGAGATCCTCTCGCGCGAGCGCCTGATCCCCGCACTCGAAGGATTGGCGCAGGGCACCTCTACCTGGAGCTTGCACACGATATGGACCGAAGAAGGAAGCATGCTGGCCTGGGATGAGGTGTCGTGGTGTGGCAAGTCGACCGTGGAAGGGCTGACCTATCTCGTGGCGAACACTCGCAACGAGGCCCATATGGAGCTGCTTCTGGAGCAGACTGGCGAGGAGCTGACCGGGCTCTTTTCATCGCACATGACCCCTGGCGGAACCCACTACGGTCTGGGCAGAAAACGCTTCACCGCTCAGGAACTCCAGGCCGTCAAACACGCCCTGAATATCGCGCGCCCGCTTCACGACACGCAACCTGCGTACCTCACCGGAACCTCAACGACCGGTTGACAGGAGATCGTTGAACGGCCTGCCGGTATGGCTCGCCAGTGGATGGCGGCGGTGCTGCATGCAGCCTGAACGCCGCGGTGGCTGACGAAGCGAACAGACTCGACAGCACGTCGCGTAGAACGGGGTCGAGTGCCTGTCCGTCCATCACCTGCGCCCCCGTTCGTGCAGCCGCCCGTGCAAAGTGCGCAGTGAATGGCTCGGCTGTCTGCTGGTAGTGCCGGGCTGCCACATCCGAGTGATCTGGATTCTCGTACTCGTTCATCGCGCTCGCTTCCTCATGAACAGTACCGACATGGCCAACGCTGTACGGGCCCCGCAAAGGCCATGGCCAGCGACTGTTTCCGGTTCTTTGCCAAGGAGGGTGAGGGTGCAGCCAATCGTCATGAATGTCGTGCAAGCACGCCGAACCTCGGCGATACCGCCCTGAGTTGTCCTGCAGTGACGAACGCTGGATTGCCCTATAAACTGATTTTGCGGTGTTTTTCACCGCTCGATTTCCTTCGGTAGCCACTCAGGCAGCCGGCCTTCCATCAACCGGCAGTGCCAATGACTCTCGAACCTCGCGTTAACCTGACCAACTGTGATCGCGAGGCGATCCAATTTCCGGGCAGCATCCAGCCGCACGGCTGCCTGCTGGCCTGCAACGCATCGGCGAGCATCGTCCTGCGTCATTCCGCCAATGCCCCGGACATGCTCGGTGCGGCAGGCGATCTGAACGACCAGCGACTGGAAGCGGTGGTCGGGGTAGAAGCCGCTCATTCGATACGCAACTCGCTTGCCCGTACCCGGGAAGGCTCGCGCCCGGTGCTGACATTCGGCCTAACGCTGGCGTCGGGCCGGACGTTCGACATCGCGGCGCATCTGTTCAAGGGCACCGCGATCATCGAGTTCGAGCCCTGCGGCGCGAGCATCGCCGAACCGATCGAGCTGGCCCGCACGCTCATCGCGCAAGTCCGCGAGATCGATCGGACCGACAAACTCTTTCGCGATTCGGCACGCATGGTCCGCGCCATGCTTGGCTATGACCGGGTGATGATCTACCAGCTTGGCGCCGACGGTGCCGGCAAGGTGATTGCCGAGTCCAAGCGCAGCGACCTGGAGAGTTTCCTGGGGCAGTATTTCCCGGCCTCGGATATCCCTCAGCAGGCCCGCGCCCTGTACCTGCGCAACCCGATCCGGATCATCTCGGATGTCAGGTTCAAGAGCGTGCCGGTGCTGCCCGCACTGGACCTGTCGGGCGAGCCGGTGGACCTGTCCTACGCCCATCTGCGCAGTGTCTCGCCGATTCACTGCGAGTACCTGAGCAACATGGGTGTGGGCGCATCGATGTCGATCTCGATCATCATCGATGGGGCGCTCTGGGGCCTGATCGCCTGCCACCATTACGCACCGCGCACGCTGACCATGGGGCAGCGGGTGGCGGCCGAGATGTTCGGCGAATTTCTTTCCATGCATATCGAGACGCTGCGCGCCCGGCAGAAGCTGGAGGCCGTTGCCCAGACCCGTCAGGTGCTCGATACCCTGCTGCTCGATGCCAACAGCGCGACGGACATGGAAGAGTTCTTCCGCTCGCGCATCACGGATTTCAAGGCATTGATCCCCTGCGACGGGATCGGCATGTTGTTGCAGGGCCGCTGGTCCGAGGAGGGGCTGACCCCGCCCAAGCTCGCCGCTCCGGCATTGCTGAGCTTCATCGAAGGGGTCGCGCAGGGCCGTACCTGGGCCTCCAATCGCCTTTCCATGGCGCACGTGTCTGCCCAGGATTACGCCTCGGATGTCTCGGGCGTGCTGGTCATTCCCATGTCTCAGCACCCAAGGGACTACCTGATCCTGTTCCGCAAGGAAGTGGTCGAAACCCTGGACTGGGCGGGTGACCCGAACAAGACCTACGAGAGCGGATCCTTTGGTGAACGCCTGACGCCTCGCAGGAGCTTCGCCATCTGGAAAGAGACGGTGCATCACCAGTCACTGCCCTGGACCGAGCAGGACCGCCAGTTCGGCGAGGCCATTCGCGTTGCGATCGTCGAGGTCGTGCTGCACAACAGCGAGCTGCTCGCCAACGAGCGGCTGAAGGCGGACGTGCGCCAGCGCATGCTCAACGAGGAGCTGAACCATCGGGTCAAGAATATCCTCGCGCTGATCGGCGCCCTGGTGGCCCACCCCACCGCGGAGGCGCAAACCCTCGGCGGTTATGTAGCGACCTTGAAGGGCCGCATCCAGGCACTGGCGCTGGCACACGATCAGGTCGTGCGTGGCGACGGCGGTGGCAGTCTCGCGGCGCTGCTCAATGCCGAACTGTCGCCTTACCGCACGTCCGCCGATGCGATCGAGCTGCACGGGCCCAATGTGGTGCTCGATGCCCGGGCTTACTCGGTCATGGCACTGGTTCTCCATGAACTGGCGACCAACGCCGCGAAGTACGGCGCGCTGTCTCGCGCGAGCGGCAAGCTGGTGGTCACCTGGTCAGTCGATGCTGGCGGCGCTTGCGATATCGCATGGACAGAAGCCGGCGGCCCGCCCGTCAGAGCACCGGCGCATACCGGCTTCGGCTCCGTGCTGATCGACCGTAGCATCCCGTTCGACCTCGGTGGCACCAGTGCCCTGGAATTTTTGCCTGAGGGCCTCAGGGGCCATTTCAAGATTCCGGCCAAACATCTTTCTCTCGCAGACCCGGCCGAGACCGAGCAACCGGCAGCGCTCATCGCCCTGCCGACCCTGGACCTCAAGGACCTGGCCAACTCCAGCGTGCTGATACTCGAGGACCAGTTGGTGATTGCGGTCGGTCTCGAACAGATCCTGGCCGACGCCGGGGTCGAGGACGTGATCACGGCCAGCTCGGAAGTCGAGGCACTGAGACTGCTCACCAGCCGAAGACCGGATGTGGCAGTGCTGGACATCAATCTGGGCACGGGCACATCGCTGGCCGTCGCCGAGGAACTGCAGCGCCTGCAGATCCCGTTCATCTTCGCGACCGGCTACGGCGACAGCATCGCTCTTCCCGACGAACTGAAAGACGTCTGCATCGTTCGCAAGCCCTACGATGCCGCCTCGATTCTCGTGAACCTGCAAGGCTTGATCGATCGGCCATCGTGATCCTCTGCCCAATCGACGCGCGGGCCACACCGCGAACCGCCATTCGCGCCTGGCAGGTCGATAGCGGCTGCCAGGTGCGCGGGAGACCGAATACAATGGGCGCCCGATTATCCTGGCTGCACGGACAAGGACCTCGCCCCCATGGCCTCCCCTGACAAACAGCAAAAACGCGCCCAGCGGGCCAAAGCCAAGGCCAAGCAGAACCGTATGGGCAAGCCGAAGCCCAATCTCCTGCACCCGGTTCTGGCCAACCCGCTGATCAACGAACCCTTCGATGATGTCGACATCGACCTGAGCACCTTCGATTTCAAGGATATTCAGGAGAACGGTTTCGACCCGGCACATTTCGATGATCTGTTCCAGGCCATGAAAATGGCCGAGGGCATCAGCTTGTTGGCAATGAGCCTGGTGTTCCTGCAATACCCGGTGCTGGAGCTGGTGATCGCCGAGGAAGAGGAAGACCCGGCAACCGACTTCATGATGGGGCTGCTGATCGTCTACCGCGCGATCTTTCACGATGAAGACGAAGACACGGCAGTGCAGTGGATCGGCAGCGATACGTTCCAGGCGGCCTACAACGAAGCCTCGATGATCCTGCAGAAGAGAAATGCCCGCGCCAGCACCTGACGGCGCAGGCGGCGTTATGCATCGCCAGCCAGGTCGACCCCACCGACTAGCACATGTGAGCTATGGAACATGAGCGCGGCCGCGGCTAGGGTGCCGAGCGAAGCGGCCCACCGTGCCGCCTTCTCATATCGACCTACAGGGAGTTCAACATGCCATCGCTTACCCGCACGCTCGCCAGCGGCCTGCTTCTAGCGCTCGCAGCCAGCAACGTGGCCGCAGCGGGGATCGACGAGATTTTCCGTGAGCAGGACAGCAACGGCGATGGCGCGCTATCCGTCGAGGAAGCTCGAGCCGCGGCGCCAGCGACCTTCCGCAGCATCGACCGCGATGGTGACGGTATCGTCACGGCAGAGGATATCGCGGCCTATACGGTCGCCGAGGGTGACCCTGACATGGTCTGGCCTGCCCAGGTGCTGGCGTCGGTGGCACAGGCAACGCTCGAGCTTTGGGATGGCAACCGCGACGGCAAGGTGACCGAGCAGGAGTACGCGCAAGCTGCAGTCGATCTGATGCTGCTCGCCGACACGGATGGCGACCGCCGGGTGACCCGTGAAGAGTTGCAGCGTTTTCGTGGCGAGCCGGTCACGCCTTGAGTGACCGGCGCCCACCTCGATCAGTCAGGCGCAGCAAACACCACCAGCGTCGATAAGCCCCGGCACGCTCACACCTGGTCGAATCGAACACGCGCTGCGCGAAAGTCTTCAGCGTGCTCCAGCAGCCAGGTCCACAGCGGCACCATGCGTACCAGAAAACTTCGCCCCAACGGGGTCAGCTCGTAATCGACACGTGGCGGCACCTCGCCGTGGTCGCAACGGGCGATCAATCCGTCCCGCTCAAGTTGTCGCAGGCTACGGGTCAGCATGCGCTGGGTAATACCCGCCAGGCGGCGACCGATTTCCGCGTGCCGCAGTTTTCCCTCTACCCCCAGTGTATGGACGATGCCCAGTGACCAGCGATTGCCCGCATGGGTCAGGACTTCGCGCTTGAGCCCGTCGTCCTCGTCACTCAGTGCGTCGCAGGTGGCTTGAGACAGGCGAATCACCTCTTCTTCGGTCATTGCGTTCATGCGGTATCACTCGTGTGCCTTCTTCTGAATGTTCGCCAATGGTGACAGGATAAAAACATCACTGACCATTCACTGCGAGTAACCGATGCAACCACAGTCTCCCGTTAAAACCGACAACATTCTCGTCCTCGGCGCCGGCGAACTCGGCATGGCCGTACTGCGCGAACTGGCCGCCCAGCCGGCAGCGCGGGTAACGGTCATGCTGCGAGCAGCCGCCCTCGACACCACCTCGCCAAGCAAACGCCAGACGCTCGAGGAACTCGACAACCTGGGCATCGAGGTCGTGTCGGCCGATGCCGCAAACGACGCCGAAGAGACGCTCGCCACCTTGTTCAGTGGTTTCGACACGCTGGTCAGTTGCCTGGGGTTCGCCGCCGGGCCAGGCATACAGCGCAAGCTGGCCAGGGCAGCGCTGATGTCGGATGTGAAGCGTTTTGTACCCTGGCAGTTCGGTGTGGATTACGACGTGATCGGCCGCGGCAGCCCGCAGAATCTGTTCGACGAACAGCTGGACGTGCGCCAACTGCTGCGCAGTCAGTCAAAGGTGCAATGGCTGATCATCTCCACCGGCATGTTCACCAGCTTTCTGTTCGAGCCGGCGTTCGGCGTGGTGGACCTGGATCAGAACACCGTGCGCGCGTTGGGCAGCTGGGAAACTGCCGTGACGGTCACCACGCCGGAAGACATCGGCCGTCTGACCGCTGCCATCCTGTTCGAACCGGAGCGGGTCGATCAGGTCGTCTTCACCGCGGGCGACACCCTCACCTACCGGCAACTGGCGGACACCGTCGATCGGCTACTCGACCGCCAGGTCCAGCGCGTGGAATGGACGCTGCCCGCACTCGAGGCCGAGCTGGCGGCAGCGCCAGACGACTCGTTGCGCAAGTACCGGGCGGTGTTCGCCGAAGGCAAGGGCGTCGCATGGCCAAAGGCGGACAGCTACAACGCACGAGCGAAGATCGATACCGTCGACGTCGCGCAATGGATCGAACGGCATTTGCGCTGATGCGTGATGCTGCGTACTCCAGCCAACTGCCGAGATTCGAACGCAAAACAGCTGCCACCTCACCTGGTGGTTTGGCTGCGGTTCAGGAGGCCGTTCAGCCAGGGCCAGGTTCTCCTTGAGCGGCACGTCAGACCAGGGTCAGCACGTCCTCGATTGGGCGCCGTGGTTTCTGCGGCCAGTTGCCGGGCAACGGGTGCCCTACCGTCAGCAGCATCACGGGTATTTCATCCTCGGCGAGGGAAAACGCCTGCGCCACCGCTTCGGCATCGAAGCCGATCATCGGCGAGGAACCCAGGCCCATCGCCTTGGCTGCATGGATCAAGGTACCCGCGCCGAAGGTGGCGGTGCGTATCGCTTCGTCACGCTGGCGCTGGGGTTGCTCGAAATACAGCCCCTTCGCCGCCGACTCCCAGAGCGGCAGCATGCTCTCGGGCATGAAGCCCGCCTCGACACTGGGCGTCAGCCGGCGCTCGAGGGAGCGATGGTCAGCGAGCTGCCCGCAGAGGATGAAGGTCACTGCAGCCTCGGTAACCTTGGCCTGATCCCAGGCCATAGCGCGCAGACGTGCCTTGGCCTCGGCGCTGCGCACAGCGATGAAGCGCCAGTTCTGCAGATTGAATGCGGTGGGCGCGGTAGTAGCCAGCCGAACCAGTTCCTGGATCTGGGCATCGTCGATGCAGCGCGAGGCGTCGAACAGGTTGATCGTCTGCCGTTCTTCGATTGCCTTGATGATCGATGTATTCATAACAAACTCCGGGCGAGACGGCGCCGCCCCGGATCGGGCAGCGTCGGTTCTTGATTGAAGTGAAGTGGAACGCGCTAGCTTGGCGTCAAACGATGCTGTCGACGACGCCACCATCCACGCGCAACGCCGCGCCAGTGGTGGCCGAAGCCTGCTCGGAGCTGACGTAGATGATCATGTTGGCAACCTCGTCCACGCTGGATGCACGGCGGATGATCGAGGAGCCGCGATGGGCAACGACGAAGTTCGCCGCTACTTTCTCCAGGCTCTCGCCCGAGCTTTCCACCGCTGGTTTGAGCATCTCGGCGACACCTTCCGATAGCGTGGGGCCGGGCAGCACGGAGTTGACCGTAACGCCAGTCCCCGCCAGGCGCTTGGCCAAGCCTCTGGCTATCGCCAGCTGTGCGGTTTTGCTGAAGCCGTAATGGATCATGTCAGCGGGAATGTTCAGGGCCGACTCCGATGAAACGAATACAATGCGGCCCCATTGGCGCTCCACCATCCCGGGCGCGTAGGCCCTGGAAATACGCACGCCTGACATCACGTTGGTTTCGAAGAAACGCTGCCACTCGCTGTCTGGTGTTTCGAAGAAATCCTGCGGGTTGAAGATGCCCAGGTTGTTGACCACCACATCGAAACTCGGATGTTCAGCCAGCAGTTGCTGGCAGGCTTCATCGTGACTCAGGTCGGCGGCGAAGCCTTTGGCGTTGGCCGCCAATGGCCCCAGCCGCTGCAGCGCGGACTGCACGCTCGCCTCGCTTCGACCATTGATGACCACCCGCGCGCCCGCCTCGAGAAAACCTTTAGCGGCGGCAAAGCCGATGCCGCTGGTGGAGCCGGTGACCAGAACATTGCGACCGGTAAAATCGATATTCATTGCTGAAACTCCTGATCTAGTTGATGGGCTCATGCTGGCGCATTTTTCCCCTCTCGATAACCGGGGCAGACTCAAGATGACTTTTCGAGATACTCGAACTATGGTCTTGCAGCATCTACCTTTCTTCGAGGCTCACAGGGATTGGACACTCTCGATGCACTACGCCTGTTCGTCAGCATCGCCGAAACAGGCAACCTGAGTGCCGCCGCCCGTCGAAACTCGGTAGCCAGCTCGACGGTCACCCTGGCCCTGCAGCAACTGGAGGAGCAGACAGGTACGCCACTGATCATCCGCTCCACACGCAAGCTGACGTTCACCCACGAGGGTGAACAGTTCCTGGCCAACGCCAGGCGACTGCTGATCGACTGGAGCAACTCCATCGACTCCATACGTCCGGAATGTTCGCTGAGAGGACCGATACGCATCACCGCAACCAGTGATTTCGGGCGCCTGAAACTGGCTCCCATCATTGACCGGTTCATGGAGCTGCACCCCGATATCCAGGTCACCTTGCTGTTGGGCGATGGAGTGGTCGACTTCATCGAAAACAACCTGGACATAGCCCTACGCAACGGCCCCTTGGTGGACTCGAACCTGGTGTCTCGGGGGCTGATTCGAAGCCAAAGAATCATCTGCGCGACACCTGGCTATTGGCAGTCCAGGGGCAAGCCGGAGCACCCCGAGCAATTGGTCGAGCACAACTGCTTACTGCTGCACCGCACGGGCGTGGCGTTCTCCACCTGGCCCTTCTTGGTCAACGGCAAGACCGCCTCGATCCGCGTCACCGGCAACCGCATCGCCAACGACGGTGGCGTGCTGCGTAGTTGGGCCATGCAGGGCTACGGAATCATGATCAAGAATCGTTGGGAGGTGCGCAGGGAGCTGGAAAGCGGCGAGCTGGAAACGGCTCTGGACGACTTCGCCCTGCCCCACGTCGATCTGTACGCCGTGACGGCGACCAGCAACCCAAGCCGCCGAGTGCGGGCAATGGTCGAGTTTCTTGCCGATCAGTTAGCGAACGATTAGCGGCCTGCTGCAAACAGTTGCTTGCACTGAGCAACCGCGGCAGGCCTAGATGCCGCGGAGCCCCGGAACGACCTGGTTAGATTTTGAACCGGGAGACTACCGTTCGCAGCTCGCCTGCCAGCTGCGAGAGCTCATCAGCGGTAAGGGCGTTCTCCTCTATCCCCTCGATCAACACGACGCTGCCATTACGGATTTCGGTAACGTTACGGTTGATGTCCTCCGCTACGGCATGCTGCTGCACGGCTGCGCTGGAAATCTGCGTATTCATGCCGACGATTCGCTCGACCTCATCGTTGATCGCTCCCAGGCTAGTTGATGCCTGATCGGCAGACAGCACACACTCCTGCGCTCTGTTTTTGCCCGTCTTCATTTGCTCCACGGCGGCCGACATCGCGAGCTGCAGCTCCTGGATGATTCGGCGGATCTCTTCGGTCGAGCCCTGCGTACGCGATGCCAGCGTTCGAACCTCATCGGCAACCACGGCAAAGCCACGCCCCTGCTCACCGGCACGGGCTGCTTCAATCGCTGCGTTCAAGGCCAGCAAGTTGGTTTGATCCGCGATATTGCGGATGACTTCAATGACCCCGCCGATTTCCTGACTGTGCACGGCAAGGGCCGAGACCTTTTGCGCGCTGAGATCGACCTCGCTGGCCAGGGCTTCGATGGTCATGCGGGTGCCCGCCATGACCTCAAGACCGTGGGCCGAAGCCTGACTCGCCTGTCCGGCCGCGCGCGCAGCACCCTCGGTGTTCTGTGCCACGTCGGCAACACTTGCGGTCATCTCGTTGATCGCGGTGGCGACTTGCTCGGTTTCCCCTTGCTGCGCGTTCATCGATTGCTTCGCACGATCGATGGACAGGCCCAGGCGCTGGGCTGCATCCGATACCATCTGCGAGCTTCGCTCGACCTGGGCCAGCGAAGTACCGAACGCCTGCACCATGTGATTGAGGCCCGTGCCCACATCCGCCATTTCATCCTTGCCCCGCACCTGAACGCGAGCAGTAAGATCGCCCTGGGCGATGAGACGCGTGGCACTCAACACGTCACCGATGGCTCTGCGCATCGAGCCGTAGATGCCGCAGAAGGCGTATACCAGCAGCAACCCCATGAAGATGAACATACCCAGGATGAAAAGCCTCTCGGCTTCCCGGTCATGAACCCTTCGATCCAGCGCGGCCAGCAGTTCGTCCTGGAGGACGTCCTGAGCCTTGTACAAGTCGGCTACCACGGCGTTGCCTTTGGCCGCCAAACCTTGGGTGCCATTCATGGTTTCACGCGTCGAGTCGAGCAGCATGTCGAGGTCGGCACGGAAGCCATCCAGCGCCTGAAGGGAGCTGGATACCGGCGACTGAATCTTGTCGGCTAGCGCGGGCTCTCTACGACGCAACAGGCCAAGGCTCTGCTGGAGATCCTGGCGGATCTGGCTTTCCTGCTTGAGTAGCGCGCTCAGCGAAGCGCGCGTGCCATCGGTCAAGGGCTGCCCCTCACGCAGGCCGCTAGCCAGACCACGAAGCTGGCCGACGACGTTGATCTGTCGCGGCAATCGCAAGGTGCTCTGATCGATCATGAACAGCGAGGCATAGTCTTCATCCAGCACCATTCCGGAAGTGGCGCTGACTAGATAGACGAAATTAAGTGTTTGGGAGAGCTGATCGTTCCAGGCATCGAACATCTGTGCCTGGTCGGGACTGCCTTTGGCCCGCTCGATCAGTTGCTGCACGCCCGAACGCAGGCGCTGTACGCGGTCGCCGGTTTCCAGAGTCGCGTTGAGCTGCCTGTCCGTGATTTCCAGTTTCGAGAACGCATCCTGCAGCTTCGTCTGGTTGGCCGCCAGGTCGGCCTGAGCCGTCTGATCACCGCTCAACAGTCGGTTGGTGAGCGCCCGTTGCAACATCGACAATCGAAGGACGGGGGTGACATCCATTAGATAGCGCTGACCGACCTGCTCGGCACGGATCCCATCGATGCTGTTGTTGAGCTGGTCGAGGACTCGTACGCCAAGCAGAGTCAAAGGAATCAGGACTATCACAGCGAGCAGTACGAATTTTGCCGGGAAACGGAGCCGGCTCGTTATATGTATGGCAGGAGCAAGAATGTTCATAAGGTTCTCAGAGCCCGAACGGGTCGATTTGAATGTTTTTGGGGTGAGAACAATCCGTTTCTCGGGGGTAACGTGGCTTCTGTGGCCACTTTGACGAGCCTCTTGTAAACGGCCGACCGCGAGAAATAGCCAAAAGCCATCACTCTGATATCACTGTGACATCTAACCCATAAATAAAGTTGCAACCAAAGATTGCTGGAGGCAGAACAGGCAAATGCGTAACGCAGCTACCGTGTTAGTGCACATGCCGCCTGGACTCGGTTTGCTTCATAAAAGCGCTCCACCAACGCTGGACGGGAGTCACTCGTCGAGACGTGTCGCGCCCGGCGAACGTAACCAAACATTTCATAAAATCTATCGGCGGCAATGCTCGTAACTTTACAAGCGCTGTAAACCATCACGCCGCCGTGCGAGCCGGGTGCGGCCGGGAAGCGCCTTTCGAGATAGGGTCACAGGCTGATCTGCGATCACCCGGCCCCTGGTAAGAAACATCAGTCGACTCGATGATCCACATGCATGAAACGCATTCGAATGCCGGGCGTAATCCGGATAGCCTTGGCGTCGAATGCATTGCTCATGACAGTGACAGGGAGGAATCGATGACCCAATCTACCTACGTACCGCCAAAGGTCTGGAAGCACCTCGAGGCTTCCGGTGGCCAGTTCTCCAGGATCAACCGGCCCGTTGCCGGCGCGACCCACGACAAGGAGCTGCCGGTCGGCAAGCACCCGCTGCAACTGTATTCGCTCGCCACGCCGAACGGTGTGAAGGTGACCATCCTGCTCGAGGAACTGCTCGCACTGGGCCACAGCGGTGCCGAGTACGATGCCTGGCTGATCCGCATCTCCGAAGGTGACCAATTCTCCAGCGGCTTCGTGGGGGTCAACCCCAACTCGAAGATTCCTGCACTGCTCGACCAGAGTACGGATACCCCCATCCGCGTGTTCGAGTCCGGCTCGATCCTGCTCTACCTGGCGGAAAAATTTGGCGCGTTCCTGCCGAAAGATCCAGCTGGCCGTACCGAAACCCTCAACTGGCTGTTCTGGCAAATGGGCTCGGCGCCCTACCTGGGTGGCGGCTTCGGGCACTTCTATGCCTATGCGCCGGAAAAGTTCGAGTACGCGATCAACCGCTTCACCATGGAGGCCAAGCGTCAGCTCGACGTGCTCAACCAGCGGCTCGCCGAGAACCGCTACCTGGCGGGCGACACCTACACCATCGCCGATATCGCCGTGTGGCCCTGGTACGGCGAGCTGGTGAGGAACAACGTGTATTCGGCGGCCGAATTCCTCGCCGCTCATGAATACCCGCACCTGCTGCGCTGGGCCGATGAAATTGCCAAACGCGACGCGGTCCAGCGTGGCAAGCGGGTCAACCGCACCTGGGGCGACGAAGCCGAGCAAGTGCCCGAGCGGCACCAGGCTTCGGATCTGGAAAAGGCCTGACAGACAGCGGTTTGCGACTGTGCCCTGAACTGATTACAGGGGGCCACCGCCCCCTGTAGCAGCGTGTCGCTCAAGCGCCCCGCACAACGATTGCATCTCGCTGGCCAGCGCCTGGATGGCCGGGTGCAAGGGTGCTTCGGCGGGCTCCAGTCGACAAGCGTTCTCCAGTGCTTCGCAGCGTTGCACCAGCGGCTGCGCGCTGACGATACGTGCGGCCCCCTTGATGCGATGCGCCAGCTCGGCCAGGGCATCGCGGTCCTCCGTGGCCGCCAGTTCCTGCAGCGTCCGTAGATCTTCGGTGGTGCTCGACCACAACTCGTCGAGCAAACGGCGGGCGAGCGCCGGATCCCCTCCGGTCAAGGTATCCAGAGCGCTCGGGTCGAAGGCTTCGGCGAAGCCCTGCTCCGCCTCTGCAGCACGGTCGATGGCGCGAATCGACGCAAGGCGCTCGCCCAGCGCGACCAGGCTGATCGGTTTGAACAGGCAGTCATTCATGCCGCTGTCGAGGCAACGCTGGCGCTCGTCCGGCTGAGCATTGGCGGTGTAACCGAGAATGCTGCAGGGCGGCAGACCCTGCGCCTGTTCTTCGCTGCGGATGGCGCGGGCCAACGCGTAGCCGCTCATCACCGGCATGTTGCAGTCGCTGATCAGCAGGTCGAAGTGTCCGCCGCTCCAGGCCGACAGCCCCGATGCGCCATCACTGGCCTCGCTGACCTCATGCCCGTAGAACGCCAATTGCTGGCAGAGCAGCAGACGGTTGGCGGCATGGTCATCGACCACCAGCACCCGTAGATGACTGCGCGCAGTTGGCACTTCCTCACGGACAGGTTGCGTGTCCAGCGCAGCGGGCTCCAGGGTGGCCAGGTTCAGCTCGACTTCGACCCTGGTGCCCTGGCCCGGTGTACTGCTCAATGTCAGCCTGCCGCCCATCATCTCGCACAGCGAGCGACAGATGACCAACCCCAGGCCTGCGCCGTGGCGGCTGCTCAGACCATTCTGGCGGGCCTGGGCGAACGGCTGGAACAGGCGTGCCTGATCGACGCTGGAAATGCCGATGCCGGTGTCCTCCACGAGCAACTGGACCGCTATGCGCTCCTCGCCAACGGCCTGACCGTGGATGTGCACGCTTACCAGACCAGCGTCGGTGAACTTGATGGCGTTGCTGATCAGGTTGGACAGCACCTGCTTGAAACGCAACGGGTCGATCAGCACCTCGCGGCTCACGCTGGCATCGATATCCAGCAGCAGGCCGATGTTCTTCTGCCGCGCCACGCCATCGAATACCCGGGCGACCGATTCCACCAGCACCCGCAGGTTGGCGCGCTCGGGAGCCAGGCCAAGACGCCCTGACTCGATGCGGGCGATGTCGAGGATGTCGCCGATCAGTGCCAGCATGTCCTTCGCCGATTCATAGGCGACCTCGATGGCCTGGCGATCGAGTTGGCCTTGCTCGGCATGCTTGAGAGCCAATTCCAGCATGCCGAGCACTGCACTCATCGGCGTGCGGATTTCGTGGCTCATGGTGGCGAGGAAGGTGCTCTTGATGCGATTGGCTTCATCGGCCCGCTCTCTGGCACTTTGCAGCTCTTCCAGCATGGCCTGGCGCTCGCTGATGTCCAGCCAGCCGCCGATGATGCCCTGCACGTCGCCATGGCTGTCCTGGTAGGGCAACAGCCAGTGATAGATGGTCAGCATGCGCGTGCCGATGCGCAGCTCGCGGTCCTGGATCAGCGCCAGCCCGTTATCCATGACCCAGCGATAATCATCCAGGTAGGTGTCGCCTTTGTCGGTATCCAGGCCGGCTGGCAGGCTGTCGGCGAGGGTCTTGCCGATCACGGCTTCGCGCTCGACGGCAAAGGCCTGCAGGTAGCTGTCGTTGCAGATCAACATGCGCCCGGCTCGGTCGCGCACATAGATGGGATGAGGCGTTCCGTTGATCAGCACCTCCATGAAACGCAACTGATCGGCCAGGTGCTGCTTGGCCAGCAGGCGCTGCTTGATCTGCCGGCGCAGGTAGAAATTCCATACCAGCGAGACCAGCAGCAGGAGCACGGCGACGGCGACTATCTGATAGATCAGGTCACGGTAGTCTCGCCAGGACTGGGTGGAGACCACGGCATTGGTACGCCAGCGGTTGTTGAGCGCATTGAGCTCGTCTGGCGGAATGTCGAGCAGCACCTTGTCGAGGATGCCTTGCAACTCGGTTTCGCTCCTGCGCACGGCGAAGGCAGCCTGGGAGGGTTTCAAGTCGATAGCGGCGGCAACGCGCAATTGCTCGTCGTACATGCGCCGGATGTAGTAGTTCGCGCTGCTCAGGGCATGTACGGTGGCGTCCGCCACACCGTCGCGGACCAGCGTGAACCCCTCCAGAGCGCTACCGGTCTGCAGCAGTTCGATCTGCGGGTAATTGCGGCGCAACTCGCCAAGCAGCGTGTGCCCCCTCGGGATCGCCAGCTTCCTGCCGTTAAGCGAGGCCAGGCCGTCCAACGCCTGCGCTTGCTTGCGGGTGACCAGAACGAAGGGGTTGACCAGATAAGGGCGACTGAAGCGCAGGTATTCCTCGCGCTCGGCGTCGGGCGTGGAATCAGCCAGCATATCCGCCTTGCCGTCGCGTACCGCCCGCAGCAGTTCGCCGATACCGACCTTGCGCTGAATATCGAACTTCAGCCCGCTGCGCAACTCGATCAGGGCCAGCAGATCGGCGGTGCTGCCGCGGTAGTGACCGTCGATGTCGACATAGGACAGCGGCGCCAGGCCACTGTCTACCGCCACCCGCACCACCGGATTGCGCGCCAGCCAGCGCTGCTCGGCCGCACTGAGGCGCAGGCCGCCGGTGTTCAGCGACTGCCCGCCGCTCCAGCGTTTCTGGATGCTCTGGCGCTGATCGAGGGGGATCGCTGCCAGAGCGGTATCGACGATCCGCCTGAGCACAAGGTCATCGGGGCGCAGTGCGAAGCCATAACCGATGGCTTCCGGCTGCCCCAGTTGGGCGATGCGCACGCTGTTGGAGTAGTTCTGCTGGATCAGGTACTGGGCCACGTTGGCGTTGCTGAACATGGCGTCGGCCTGGCCGAAGGCTACGGCTGCCATGGCCTGTTCCTCGGCAGCGTAGCGCTCGACGATGGCGCCCGGATAACGTGCCTCGATACGTGACAGCGGCAGGTAGTCGTAGCCCACGGCGAGTTTGCGGCCGGCGAGCGTCTGCGCCGTATGCGACTCGCCGATACGGCTGATCAGCACGGACTGGTCGTCGCAATAGGCGACGCTGAGGGCGACACCCGCCGTTTCCACCTCGAACTGGTTGGAGCTGCCCAGCAGGTCGATCTCCCCTGCGCTGAGGGCCTCCAGAGCCGCGGTTCGGTTGGGGTAACGCCGCACACTGATGCGGGTATCGAGCAGTTGCGCAATCAGGTCCGCGTAGTCGGCCGTC
Organism: Pseudomonas sp. SZ40; assembly: GCF_052958135.1. Classification (NCBI taxonomy): domain Bacteria; kingdom Pseudomonadati; phylum Pseudomonadota; class Gammaproteobacteria; order Pseudomonadales; family Pseudomonadaceae; genus Pseudomonas; species Pseudomonas sp. SZ40. Next base: position 26,919 of record NZ_JBQWIF010000037.1, read on the forward strand.
AGTCCTTCGTAGTCGCGACCACTGTCGCTGATGTCGAAGGGTGGGTAGTCCGGCGCCGAAACGCCCAGACGCAGCTCGTGCCTGAGGCGCAGCCAGCGCCAGTCGGCTTCGTCGAGCTGGATATCCTGCACTTCGGCCTGGGAACGCCCGAGCAGTTGCAAGGTGTCCGGCTGTACCTCGGCGGCGAGGGCAACCGCCCCGGCCACCCATAGGCACAAACCGCACAGCGCCCGACCGAGCCAGGTACACGACGCCCCGCTCGTCATGTCAGCCTGTTGCGTTTGGCAAATTCGATGAGTTCCACCAGCGACGTGGCGTTCAGTTTCTGCATCAGGCGTGTCTTGTAGGTGCTGATGGTCTTGTTGCTCAGCAGCATGCTGTCGCCAATCTGCTTGTTGCTCAGGCCGCTGGCCAGCTGTTGCAGCACCATCATTTCGCGGTCCGAGAGGCTGTCGATGCGTTCCTGGTCGTTGGCCAGGGCATCTCGGTGGCGAACCGTCGTCAGGGCGTCCTTGGGAAAGTAGCTATAACCGGCCAGCACCGCTTTCGCTGCGCCGAGCAGTTCGCCCAGGTCTTCCTGCTTGCAGACGAAACCAGCCGCCCCCGCCTGCAGGCAACGCAGCGCGAACAGGTTGCTGGGCTGGGCACTGAGTACCAGTACGCGCAGTGGCAGGCCAAGCGAATCCAGGCGGGCGATGACTTCCAGACCATCCAGCCGGGGGATGCCGATATCCAGCACCACCAGATCCGGGGCGAACTCACGAGCCAGTTGCAGAGCATCCACGCCATTGTCGGTTTCGCCGACGATCTGGAAACCATCGCGTTCCAGCAGCAGGCGAACTGCCAGGCGGATCACCGGATGGTCGTCGACGATGAGCACTGTTTTCATACGACCTCTCATTTATCCGCCAAGGCCCGAAACTGCCCAGTACACGGGGCGAATGCTCCGTCACCCATGCTGAAAGATAGCGGCACTTTACGCAATGGCAGACGAGCCCTGCGCGCACGACAAAGGATATTTCCTACAGGGCGTTAGGCAGCGTCCTGCTCTGCGCCCGCGCCCCCGGCGCCAGACTGGCTCGCCTTATCAACTCGGGAGCCAGGCAGATGCGAGACCTGTGCGTGCTTATTCTGGAAGACCACCCGTTCCAACGCTCGGTCGCGGTCAGTGCCATGACGCAGTTGGGCGTCGGCCACATACTCGACGCCGCCGATGGCAATGCAGGGCTGAGGCTGCTTGGCCAGCACGGCCCGGCCGATATCGTGCTGTGCGATTTGCGCATGCCTGGCATGGACGGCCTGGCGTTCCTGCGCCATGCCAGCCAGGCAGGCCTGGTCAAGGCGGTCATGCTGTATAGCGGAAGCGAGGAGCCTGTGCGTCGCGCCACGCTGCGCATGGTCGAACTGCTCGGCCTCGAGGTGCTCGGCGACCTGGGCAAGCCGCTGCCGCTGGATACCCTGCAGGCGCTGCTCGAACGCTACCGCGCCAGCCAGACGCAACCGTTTCCCGGGCTACCCGAGGTATGCGAACTGCCGAGCCTGCGCGAGATCGAACGTGGCCTGCGCAATGGCGAATTCCAACCTCACTTCCAACCCAAGTTCATGCTCGACAGCCGGGAGCTGATGGGAGCCGAGGTACTGGCACGCTGGGCCCACCCCGAGCGCGGCCTGCTCTCCCCGGACCGTTTTCTGCCCATGATCGAGAGCTGCGGCCTGCTCGACCAGTTGTTCATCCAGCTGTTCGAACAAGGGCTGCGGCTGCGCAGCGAACTGGCGAAGCGGCAGTTGCCCCTGGAGCTGGCGTTCAACCTGAACCCTTCGCAGCTGAATTCGCCGCAGTTGTACGAGCGGATCGAACGGACCGTGAATCGCTATGGCTCGAGCGCCAAGGGCGTGCACTTCGAGATAACCGAGCAGGGTCTGATCAAGGCGCCGGCAAGCAGCCTGGAAAATCTGTTGCGCTTGAGGCTGATGGGCTGCGGCCTGGCCATCGATGATTTCGGCACCGGGTTTTCTTCGCTGCAACGGCTGCATGACCTGCCGTTCGACCAGATCAAGTTACCGGGCCATTTCATCAGCGGCCTCGGCACGGATCCCTACAGCGCCGCGATCATCGGCAGCACGCAGGAACTGGCGGACTGGCTGGACATGAGCCTGGTGATCGAGGGCGTGGAAACGGCCGAGCAACGTCGCCACCTGATCGAGCTGGGGTGCAGCATCGGTCAGGGTTACTGGTTCGCCAGGCCCATGAGTGGCCCCGACCTCCTGCACTGGCTGAGCATCTCCGGATACCTGCCCGTCTGATCACGCACCGCGCGTGTGGTGCGCAGCCACCTCGTGCTCAACCGACGCCGTGATAGGAACCACAGAAGGGTATTGCATCCTCCCTCCTCACGTTTTACCCCCTGATGACCTGCCTGTTATCGGTGGCCTGCGAGCAGTCATCCGCTGCAGCGCCACCGCACGGCTGGCTCAGCAGCCCCCCGCGGCGATACGCCCCCCTCCCCAACAACCCAACCCCGCAGGGTCGCTTTCCCAGCGCCCCTGCAGCGCACGCGCCTACACCAGGGCCGGGCCAGCCATTCCCGCCGCACGCACGGCAGCCTAGGAAATTTCCTACAGCCCGCCAGGCCGCGCCCGACAGTCGCAGACCCTGCCAGAACGAATAATCACCTCACTTTTTCAGCCCGCCCTGGCCCTGATGGCGACTCGGCAGGTTCACCCATTTACTCACTGGCACAGGCTATGAAACGACTTCTACTCGCAGCGCTGCTCACCCTGCCCTCGCTTGCCCACGCGGGTGCCGACATCAATATCGGTGCCATGTACGACTACCTGGACGGCAGCAAGAGCACGCTGCTCAAACGGGTGCGCAACAGTGGCGATGCCAGTGCGTTCGTGCGGGTGAGCGTTGCAGAGCTGATCTATGACGCCTCCGGCAAGGCCAGGGAAGTGCCGGTCAGCATCGCCAATGGCTCCAGCGTGGAAACCCGCGTTCTGGTCGCCAGCCCGGCACGCCTGATCGTGCCGGCCGGGGGGATGCAGGCGATGCGCATTCTCTACACCGGCGAGCGAGACAAGGAGCGTTATTTCCGCCTGCGTTTCGAGCCCGTGCTGCCGCAGCAGGACGATGGTTTCGGCCTCTCCCGGGCAGAAAGCGACCAGTACCGGGAAAGCCTTTCCGCAGGCGTCAACATCCTCGCCGGTTACGGCAGCCTGCTTTTCGTACGCCCCCAGCACCCCCGCTACGCCACGCAGATCGAGCGCCACGCCGAACGCTTTCTGGTCCGCAACGACGGCAACAGCAGCGTGGTGCTCGACAACTTCAATGACTGCTCCAGCGACGGCAAGCAGTGCGAGGTACCGAGCAAGTATCACGTGCTGCCCAACAGCGTGCGCACGTTCGAGCGCAAGGCCGGCCGCTTGTATTACTTCGACCTGATCGAAGGCGACAAGACCCAGAAGATCGAGCTCAAGCCTTGAGCTCGACCTGGTTTTCACCCACCCCCCACACGAGGTTAAACAGCATGAAAAAATTTCTGATGATCGCCCCACTGGCATTGCTCGGCGCAAGCGCCGGCGTACTCGCCGAGGACGCGGTTCAGCATCAGGTTACCGTCGTCGCGACCGTGCCGACCGAAAACTTCTATGTCGTACCACCGGCCGGCGACAGCTGGATGAACGATGCCCAGGAGCTGTACTGGAACCCGAGCAACGGTGCCCTCAGCAGCGTGCGCAAGCAGCTCGAAGCGAAGAGCACCGTTGGCCCCATCAGTGCCTACCTGAGCGCCCCGGCAGTGATGTCCAGCGGCTCCAACAACATCGACCTGAACGTGAAACTGCGCGGCATCGACCTGAGCACCACTGCCACCGAGGTGGTACCGGCAGCCGTGGCTCGTACCGGCGCGCGCGTGGATGTGGAAATTTCCGCCAAGCCGCTGGCTTCCGGCAGCTATGCCCCAGGCCGATACCAGGGTGTGGTCGGCATGATCTTCGAGACTACCGCCCCTGAGGCTGCACCAACCAACTGAGGCTCGATGCGCGCTCGCGCATCACTCCCTTACCGCCCCTTCTCGAGCACGGACCCGAGAGGGGCGGTCTTTTCCGAATCTGGGGTGAGTCATGTTCTCGATGTCTTTCCTGACGCGATCCATTCTGCTGTCGCTAGGTTGCGGTGCGGCCACGCTACTGACAGCGCAAGCCGTCGCGGCGACCTCGACGCCAACGTCGGCACTGAGCATCCTGACGCAGGCACAAGGGCTGCCGGCGGACTTCGCTGAAAACCTCTTCGAGGTACCCCTGGCCGTGCGTGTCGACCTCGATGGCCGGCTGCTCGGCGAGGCCATGGTGATGCTCGGACGCGACGACAGCGTGCGCCTTATCGAATTCAACGACACCACGGATAGCCCCTTCACCCCGGCCGAACGGCAACCCTGGGTCGACCTGCTCGGCAACGCTCAGCCACTGGGTGCGTGCCACACATCCTGCCCATCGGGACTGCTGGCCCTGCACTACAGCCTGGCCACTTCGCAGCTGTCGATCCTCACCGCGAAGGCCGAGGCCGACCCGCAACAGCAGCGTTACTACTCGCTGCCCGAAGGGGGTAGCAGAGGCCTGATGCTCTACAACCAATTGAATCTTACCGGTGGCCAGCAGCAGGAGACCGCCGGTCGTTACGCCCTGGAAGCGCAAGGCAGCCTCGGCAACTGGACCACCGTCGCAGGCGCGCAAGTACACCGAAGTGCCACCGGCAACGGCGAGGAACCGCTTCGCTACTACGCCCAAAACCTCTATGCGGAACGCCAGGACGCCGGAAATTTCTGGCGCCTGGGCTACTTCACCCCGGACGCCCACGGCGTCATGCGCCAACCGCAAATGCTCGGCAGCAGCCCACAAACTACACTGGGTTTGATGTACGGCAGCAGCGACAGTCTGGCCGTGGACAGCAGCAGCCCCAGCGCCACACCGATTTATGTCACGCCCAACCGCCCTGGCGTGGTCGAGCTCTATCGCAACGGCGTACTGCTCAACAGCCAGCCGGTACAACCGGGCCTGCAGGCCATCGATACGCGCAGCCTGCCAGGTGGCATCTACGAAGTGGAAGTGCGCCTGGTCGAGGATGGCCAGGTCACCTCCAACGAGGCGGCATTCATCTACAAGCCGAACAACTGGCATGACCCGGACCAACCCTGGCGCTACAACCTTTACCTGGGGCGTCAGAGCGACCTGCTGAGCAACTGGGAGAAACGCGGCGAGGACGCTCTCACCGCTGGCGTCATCGCCAACTACCTGCTGCATCCGCGCGCCGTACTCGGCCTCTCCGCCCAACGGGTGGACCAGACCTCGCAACTGGGCACCTCCCTCGACTGGAGCGTACTGGACAACCTGAATCTGTACGGCAACCTGTACAACAGCGGCAGCCAGGGCCACGGCTTCGATCTGCAAGGCATCTACAGCTACACCAGCGGCAGCCTGGTGGTCAGCCACAGCCGCAGCACCCTGGAGCGCGGCGACGGCTCGCGTACCGCACGCAGCTCGGCCGCTGAAACCCGGCAGAGCGCCTTGTCGTTACAGCACCGCGTTACCTACAAGAGCAGCGCGACGTTACGCCTGGCCCATAGCAGCGGCGCCAACCAGGGCACCGGCGTCGATCTCGGCTGGCTGTACAACGGCAGCTTGCTGGGCAGCGATGCCAACTGGAGACTCTCGGTATTCGACCGCCCCGGTACGCTCAGCTCCGGTGAAGCGCGCAACCGGGGTTTCGATGTCACCCTCAGCCTGGCGCTCGGCGGACCAGGCAAACGCATCACCGGCAGCTTCGGTAGCCGCGCCTCGCGGGATGGCGGGCGCGAACAGAACGCTGCGGTGACCTACCAACAGAGCTTCGATGACGGTGCCCTGCGCAGCGTATCCGGCACCCTGAACGCAGACAGTTACGGCACCGGCCTGTCCGGCAGCGCGTACTACCAGGGCGACCTGGCCAGCGGCGACATCTACCTGCAGCGCTCTTCCTACGACGATGCCCTGAGTGGTGGCCTCAACCTCACCAGCACCGTTGCCCTTGGGGCCGGCACTCTGGCGGCAAGCGGCGACAGCCAGTTGTATGCCGCCGGGATGATCGTCGACGTCGAGTCGGACAATGCCGCCATCGCCCTGCGCGCCGATGACATCAACGGCCACAGCAGCGTGCTCAAGCCCGGGCGCAACGTGATCCCGCTCACCGCTTATAAGAGCGGCACGGTGCAGTTCGACTTCGCCGGTAACGACGCCCCTGCCGCCGTCATTCAACCGCAAGCGGTGAGCTACCACCTCAATCAGGGCGGAGTGAGCTACCAGAAGATCCGCGTGATGAACACCGTCACCGTCATGGGCCGTCTGCTGGACGCCCAGGGTCGGCCGCTCAAGGGCGCACTGATCAGCAACCATGCCAGCCGCAGCGTCAGCGAGGCCGATGGCTTCTTCGCCGTGGAAATGAGCGAGTCCACACCGACCCTGGACGTGCAATGGCAGGGCAAGGCGCTGTGCCAGATCCGCCTCGACAAAGGTGATTACCGACGCGAACAGGACAGCCAGCTGGTTGGAAACCTGGTGTGCGCCGCCAACGACCTGGCAGCCGGCCACTCCGCTACTGAAACCCCGGACAGTTGATGAAGAAGGCTTACACGATGAAATGCCCAACACTATTCGGCAGGTCGTTAGTGCCTGTCGCCATGCTCGGCCTGCTGCTGAGCACCAGCGTCCAGGCCGCCGACGCGACCATCAGTGCGCGCTTCGATCCGAACCTGCAGGATGCCTCGCACAACAGGTTCACCAACACCACGCCCCAGGCAGGCTTCTGCCAGCGCTGGCCGGAGACCTGTACCCAGTACAAATACTTCTCGGTGGGTATCGGCGGCGTGACCTTTAACAAGCGGGCGATCAAATTGGCGTCCGATGTGCGCAACCGCTTCTATGTCAAGGCACCGGATAGCCGGCAGGTTCGTGTGGTGAACGAGGCAGGCGATTCCTTCATGGTCGAATTCCGCATCTCGGCAGTCAGCCAACGTACGGAAAACGACCCGGCACCTCAGCTCGACAACCCTGTCTGGTCAGCCGTGCAAGGAGGCTGTAGCGCTTGGCGTGTCTACGCCCAGACCGGCAATGCGTCGAGCTACGCGCAATACATCTGGCAGGTCAGAAATCCCAGTTCGCCTGGGGGCTGCTATGTCGACGCAACGGCCCAGAGCGCCGGCTTCGCCAAGAACCTGCGCGTCTCCGAACTGGCTGTCGGCTATGAGCTGATCACCCCGACTCCGCTCGGCCTGGCCAATGGTGTCTACAGAGGCCAGGTCACCTATCGCATCGGCAACAATGGTGATTTCGACTTTGGCAACAACATCACCGGTCTGAGCAAAAGCACCATCAGCATCGACTTCGAGCTGACCGTCAAACACCAGGTCAGGATCGAGTTCCCGCCGGGCTCGGACCGTGCAGTGCTGGAGCCGCAAGGCGGTTGGGGCAACTGGGTACACCGCGGCCAGCAACCGACCCGGCTGCAGCGCGACCTGCCATTTCGCCTGTGGTCCGGCGGCCCGTTCAATATGTACCTGAACTGCCAGTACAGCGCCGGCAGCAGTTGCGCGATCCGCAACCAGAACAATCGCCAGGTACCGATCGATGTCGCCGTCACACTGCCCAGCCATGTGGCCCTGGCCAATGGCGGCGCGGTACGCCGGGAAAACCTGCCGGTCGGGCGCGCTGCCGCCAAGCACTTCAGAAGCCTGTCGACCGGCTTCAACCAACCCGCCCAACTGCATTTTGAAGCAACCCAGGCCGCTGTGAAGGAGATGCTCAAACAGCCGGGTAGCACCTATCAGGGCGACGTCACGATCATCTTCGATGCCGAACTCTGAGGGCGTGGCTTTTGCCAAAACCCGGGTTCTGCATGCAAGCCCCCTGGCTTTCGCGCTGGATATCAGGGGGTTTTGAGGGGAGTGCTCGAACGATCCCGGGCACGCCATCAGGCGTCTCAACGGCACAAACATCTTTTCGCTGTGCATGCAGCCATGAAAGCTTTACGAAAGGTTTCTGGCGTATTACTGCTGCAACCGGTGAACCATCGGCGGACGGCTATTAAAAAAAGGCCGCCTAACAATAAAATCAGTGGAGAGCCATCCCATGCTCGTCACCAACCGATGTGCCATTCGTGCCCTTGCCTTTTCCCGCTATGCCATTCCTACACGGCCACCTGCGCCCGGTTTGACCGTGGCCGCTGCCTGACCGCGGCTGCGCGGCATACCCCCATCGCAGCGCTTGCGATGTAGCTAGCTCCTATTACAAAAACAATCAGAGGTGCGTTCCATGAATCCCATGTTTCGTCGTTTGCTCCTGTCCGCCTGCTGCGCGCTGGTGGCTGGACATGCCTTGGCCGAGGAGCCACGCCGTCCCGAGTGCATCGCACCGGCGGCCCCCGGTGGCGGCTTCGACCTGACCTGCAAGCTGGCGCAGAGCGCGCTGGTGCAGGAGAAGCTGCTCTCCTCGCCGATGCGGGTAACCTACATGCCGGGCGGCATCGGCGCCGTGGCGTACAACGCGGTGGTCGCCCAGCGGCCCGCTGATGCGGGCACGATCACGGCCTTCTCCAGCGGCTCGCTGCTGAACCTCGCCCAGGGCAAGTTTGGCCGTTTCGATGAAAACGCGGTCAGGTGGCTGGCCGCTGTCGGCACCAGCTATGGGGCGATCGCGGTTCGTTCCGACTCGCCCTACAAGAACCTCGGCGATCTCATCAACGCACTCAAAACAAACCCGGGGAGTGTGGTCATTGGCGCTGGCGGCACCGTGGGCAGCCAGGACTGGGTGCAGACCGCGCTGATCGCCCAGGCCGGCGGCGTCGATCCCAAGAAGATGCGCTACGTGTCGATGGAAGGTGGCGGCGAGTTGGCGACCGCCCTGCTCGGCGGGCACATTCAGGTGGCGAGCACGGACATTGCCGACTCCGTGCCTCATGTCGAGTCAGGCCACATGCGCATTCTTGCCGTGCTCGCCGACACGCGTCTCGAAGGTCCCATCGTGTCGGACATTCCCACCGCCAAGGAGCAGGGCTACGACGTCACCTGGCCGGTAATCCGCGGCTACTACCTGGGGCCGAAGGTTAGCGATGAGGCCTATGCCTGGTGGAAGAACGCCTTCGACACGCTACTCGCCTCCGAGGACTTCGCCAAGCTGCGTACCGAGCGCCAGCTCTATCCCTTTGCCATGACCGGCGAAGAGCTGGATGCATACGTCAAGAAGCAGGTCGCCGAGTACAAGAACCTGGCCCGCGAGTTCGGCCTGACCCAGTAAGCGCGATCGTACGCCCCCTTGTTCAACGGGCTTGCCCGTGATCACCGGCGATGCCGTTGCCTGGGCAGGCAACACCGCCACGGGGCGCTCTGCGCGCTATATAACGAGGATTCTCCCCATGATCCTGCAACGCATTTTCGCGGTTTCCCTGCTGGTGGTGTGCATGGCTCTGGCCGTCATGGCCTGGCCCTATCAAGCCCCGTTCTCCTATGAGCCGGTGGGGCCGCGAGCCTTTCCACTGCTGGTGCTCGGCCTGATGGGTGTGGCGCTGCTGTACCTGGCGATTCGCCCCACGCCCGTCACGCGCTCGGAAGACGAGCCGGAGTTGGACAGTGCGACGCTGACCAAGGTGATCGCCTGTTTCGCGCTGCTGCTGGTGTTCGCAGCCGCCTTCGAACCCCTGGGCTTCATTCTCAGCTCAATACTCATCGGCGTGCCCATGGCCAGGCTTTACGGCGGCCGCTGGCTGACCAGCGCCCTGGTGGTGGGAGCCATGAGCGTACTGCTGTACTGGCTGTTCGACCGTGTAATGGATGTCCCCCTTCCCCTTGGCCTGCTGGCCGCGCTGGAGAACTGATCCATGGAAACCTTGAGCTATCTGGGGCACGGCTTCGGTATTGCCCTGACTCCTTACAACCTGATCACCGCCCTGATTGGTACCCTGATCGGGACCGTGGTCGGTCTGCTGCCGGGCCTGGGGCCGATCAACGGCGTGGCCTTGCTGATCCCCATCGCTTTCGCCCTCGGCCTGCCGCCGGAGTCGGCGCTGATCCTGCTGTCGGCGGTGTACCTGGGTTGCGAGTATGGCGGCCGGATCAGCTCGATCCTGCTGAACATCCCCGGTGAAGCATCCACCGTCATGACCGCACTGGACGGCTACCCGATGGCGCGCCAAGGCAAGGCAGGCATCGCCCTGTCGCTGTCGGCCTGGAGCTCCTTCATCGGCGCGCTGCTGGCGACCTGCGGCATGGTGCTGTTCACCCCACTGCTCGCCGCCTGGGCTGTGGCCTTCGGGCCCGCCGAATATTTCGTGCTCATGGTCTTCGCTATCGTCTGCCTGGGAGGCATGGCCGGGGATAAGCCGGTAAAGACGTTCGTTGCAGCGCTGATCGGCCTGTTCCTCTCGGCGGTCGGTATCGATGCCAATAGCGGCGTGTATCGTTTCACGGGTGACAGCGTGCACCTGGCCGATGGGATCCAGTTCGTGGTGCTGGTGCTGGGCCTGTTCTCCATCAGCGAGATCCTTCTGCTGCTGGAAAAGACCCACCACGGCCATGTCGCGGTCAAGACGACCGGCCGCATGCTGTTCAATTTCAAGGAAGCGGCCTCGGTGGCCATGGTCAACCTGCGGTGCAGCCTCTCGGGCTTCATCATCGGCGTGCTACCGGGAGCCGGCAACACGCTGGCGAGCGCGGTGGCCTATATGACGGAAAAGCGCATTGCAGGGGCCAGCGGCAACTTCGGCAAGGGTGATATCCGTGGTTTGGCAGCGCCGGAAACCGCCATCGGGGCCTCCACGTGCGGCGGCCTGGTACCGATGCTGACCCTCGGCGTACCGGGTTCGGGGACCACAGCGGTGATGCTGGGTGCGCTCACGCTATACAACATCACGCCTGGCCCCCTGCTGTTCGAGCAGCAACCCGACATCGTCTGGGGCCTGATCGCGTCGTTGTTCATCGCCAACGTCATGCTGCTGGTCCTGAACATCCCCATGATCGGCCTGTTCACCCGCATTCTGGCTGTACCCACCTGGGCGCTGGCGCCGGTGATCGCGATCATCACCGGGATCGGCGTCTACGCGGTGCATGCGACCACCTTCGACCTGTTCCTGATGGTCGGCATCGGCATCCTCGGCTACATCATGCGCAAGATGGACTTCCCACTGTCCCCGGTTCTGCTGGGGTTCATCCTTGGCGGCCTGATGGAGCAGAACCTGCGCCGTGCGTTGTCGATCTCCAACGGTGAGTTGGGCATCCTGTTTTCCAGCCCGATCTCCATCGGAACCTGGGTGCTCGTGGCGGTAATGCTCGCCCTGCCGATGTGGCGCGGCTGGCGTCGTCGCGTGCGTCGCGTTCAAGCCACTACGGCGGGCTAACGTACAGGCTTCGTGCCGACATTCGCCCTGAACGCTGGTGCCAAAGACACAAACCCCAGATTTCTGTTCTGAAATCTGGGGTTTTGTGTTTTCGGGGATGGCGGGGCAACAGGGATCTTGAAACCGCTTGGGACGATTTCGTCACGCTTCGACGCACACCGTTGGCGGAGAAAAAACCAAACCCATGGCACCGCTGACGGAGCGGTGCCTGGCCGTTGGCGTGGTTTGATGATCGCGTTTGCAGCGCCTCTGCAACGATGCCCCCCACGAGTAGGTAGGCAACGTCGGATTCCGAGCTGGCCGGACAGGTCACGACGATGGTAGAAACTATGCAACATTCAGCGGCGGTGCTTGAAATAGGGCCCGCAACAGGCTGTGTGAAAACGTAGCGAGCGAAGGTTAGGCAAGGGCTGGGCGCCCCCGCAAACCGGCGAAACGCAGCGCAGTTGGCCCGCGGGGCGAACGTAGCGAGTCAAAAGCGCAGCTCAAGAGGTGTAAATGAGCATTTTGAGCTGGCTTTTAACGCCGCATAACCGAGCGCAGTAGTTTTCACACAGCCTGGCAAGCCTCGGAGCCAGCCCAGCCATGATCGTATCCACCACCTCCCCATCAAGCCGCGCACGTGCTGTGTTGACGTACGGTGCCCTCACCCTCGCCCTGATACTGGGCACACCCGTGCATGCCGCGGCCGCACCGCAAACCACCACGCTGGACGGCATCCTCGATCAAGCTGCCGCGCTGGTGCCGCTGGAGACGGTGATGGTTGCCCGCGACGGGCAGATCATCGCCGAGCGCGGCTATCGGGGGCACCGTACCACCGCCGCCACCAATATAAAGTCGGCGTCCAAGCTGGTGATATCGGCGCTGGTCGGCATCGCCATCGACAAGGGCGTTCTCGCGGGCACCGACCAGCGAGTGGCATCGCTGCTGACGGCGGAGTTGCCGGCCGATCCCGATCCACGCCTGCTGCGGCTGACGGTTGGCAACCTCCTCTCGATGCAGGCCGGGCTGGGCTCCACATCCGGCCGGAACTACGGCGCCTGGGTCGGCAGCCGCAACTGGGTACGAGCGGCCCTTGCGCGCCCCTTCGAGGACGAACCCGGCGGCCGGATGATCTACTCGACAGGCTCCACGCACCTGCTCTCCGCCATACTGACCCGCCACAGCGGGCGCTCGACGCTACGATTGGCCCGTGATTGGCTCGGGCCTCTGGACGACTTCCAGATCGCCAGTTGGACCCGCGATCCGCAGGGCATCTACATGGGCGGCAACGAGATGGCCATGAGCCCGCGCTCCCTGCTCGCCTTTGGCGAACTCTACCGTCGCGGCGGCGTTACGGCGTCTGGCCAGCGCCTGGTCTCGCAGACATGGATCGATGCCTCCTGGCAGCAGCGCACGCAGTCGCCCTGGACTGGCGACGGGCATGGCTATGCCTGGTTCCTGACCCGTATCGCAGGCGAAGACATCCGCTACGGCTGGGGCTACGGCGGACAGATGCTCTACCTCGTGCCGCGACTTGGCTTGACCGTCGTGATGACCTCGGACGAGCATGCCTCAGCAGCCCACAGCGGCCACCGCAGTGACCTTCATCGTCTGTTGGCCAACATCATCACGTCCGTTGCACAAGCTCCGCGAACGCCGGGGTAGTGCGTCACACACACAACGGTATAACTGCCATCGTCAAAGAAGCGCTCTTCAACCTAAAACGGGAGCTTGAATGACGTGACAGCTACATGGCTGCGGTCAAGCTGCCCACCTACCGGCCTCTCAGGTAATGCGCGATCTCATGCACGACTACATCCGCCATCAGCAGCAAACCAAGGAAGATGCAGATTTCGTTCGGCGCAAGGTCGCTGCTGCTAGAGCATCGGTCGAAGCCGGTCGAGGCCGATCCAATGCAGACGTAGAAGCCGCATTCGCGGCACGCCGTGCCAAGGTGGTCGCCCGAAGCTGAGCAGGATCGTTACGCTATATGAAGCTACATCGCTGCCGATAATCCTCCCGCAGCAGTAATGTAGCGCCCCTCAGGTCTCTTCCCAACAGGGGTAAATGGGAGCGGGTCGTAGACTGCCACTCCCATGATGTGCGTATAGAGAGGGATAAGGTTTGCGATAAAGGCTACGGTTCGGTCGCTTGCTTCGCTCATGTCGCCATCCTTTTCGACAGAAGATAGACCCTGAAAAGCAAAAGCCCCCGAAACTCTATGAATTTCGGGGGCTTTTGCTTGAGATATGGCGGGAAAATAGGGATTTGAACCCGTTTTTTTTACGGCTTCAGGACATCACAATACGTGCCATTGTTTGATTCTTAAGGGCCTCAGCGTGTCGTTTCGTAGCCATGCGGCACAGTGTTTTCGACACATCTCACAGCTTACCTGTGGCTCTGATCATTGCTCCACGCTACCATCGCCCCTCTGAAATTTGTCACCCACCAAGGAAGGTCACTAAATGCGTTATCTCGTAGCAGCTATCTCAATCTTCGTTGCCTCGCATGCTTTTGCTGATGCTAAGACTCAAAAAATTGAGGCTTTGCTTCGTGCCCAAGGCTTGGTTGACTCTTGGGCTCAGCAGCTTCAGCGCAGTAAAGAATACAACAATGTAATGGCTCAGCAGATTATGGGGAAAATTACAGCTAACTTGACCCCAAATGAGGAATTCAGGAAACGATTCAACGAGGCGGGTGAGAAGTTCCTTAATAATGTAGTCACGCCTTGGACAGCTGAAGACATGGTGGCTGTTTGGGGTCAGCATTACGGCCCTGCATTCAGTGAATCGGAACTCGATCAGCTTATCGCTTTTTACTCCTCACCTCTGGCTCAAAAGGAAATCCAGGTTTCCCGAGACGCACTAGAAAAATTCACACTGCATTTTCAAGATGCAAACAAGCCTATCGTCGACAAAGCTACAAATCAGTACCTACAAGACTTGCAGCTTATTGCAAAAGACTGCAATTGCACTAAGTAAGCCACTCTAAGGCATCAAGTTATTACCGGGATTGCAGGCGGGTTCGTAGCTGCCGCACATTTTCTCGACTACCGATTTCGCCAAGGCAGGCATGGTCGAGCGCCGCTCAAACCTGAATTCAGCATTAAGGAAAACGATGACTAGGTTAAGTGATTTAAGCTATATTCAACTGAGCCAATAACATGACCAACCCGCTCCAGTCCTCTACGGCAGTCCGTGTTAACCCGCCAACTACTTCTCTTACTATCACCGCCCTACTGATACTACTAGCCACTATTGCGGCTTACCTATTTTGGGGCGATATTAACTATTTGCTTGCCACTCAGAAAGGAACACTCAATAAAGCTGGAAGCGTCTCCTTTCTCCATCACATATACCTGACAACGTTCTCGCTTGAAATAGCCTATTTCAGAATCATTACAAGCGCTTCCATTTTTATCTTCGTAGTTTTCTCAATGCGAAATAACCAAGCCTTTTCAAGCCATATCGCACCTGTATATCTGTACGGACTCACACAGCTTGCTTTTTACATCTTAAGCATGACTGCAATACTAGGGATTTTAAACCAAGTATCAGGCTACAAACTGTTTGAAATTTCTTATTGGTCTGGCCCAACCGCTAAGACTTTAGCTGCATCCATACTTTTGATTGTCTCAATGCACCTGCTTCCGCCAGCAGCATTTCTGCTCACTTGCTATGTGGCCAGATCAAAAATCAACAAACAGCTAAACTCAAGCCCCAGCTCATCGAATTAAACCTTTCAAGGATAATCATGCGCCCCGTAATGAAGAGTAGCCCCTGGCCTCGAAGGCTTCAGCATTTACCCCTTGCAATGGCACTGGTCTGCATATCAGTGGTGATGACTAAGCCAAAGACCCTTATCGGGCTTGCCATTGCTTTATGCACCATCCCTTTTTTATTTATTTTGGTTGTATCTGTTGCTGGCCGCTGGAAGCGTAGGTTTGGCGGGAGCTCATTTATGAATATAATAGCAACTATTATGGTCATCGTCCTAATTGCAGCGACTTATTTGTTTACATATTACATCAGACCCATTGCAGAAAAACATTTTGAATACAACATGACAAGATCTGAATATGTATGGAGCAGGTAAAAGATTTAGCAAAGCATGGATCGTCAAAAACTCATTTACGCCTATTCTAAATCACAGCCTGCGCTTCCCAAATAAAAGAAAACAAAAAACGACTGCAAGCAAAACCTGTAAAAAAAACACCGAAAATAATGCAATATCTCTTTATCATTGCCACTACACCTGCAGTTTCAAAGATAGCTGACGAATCCTCCTCGCTACCGGTATAGTTTTCATCCAATTTACCGTCTTGAAAAAGATGCCGAGAGGGATTTTCACTAGAGTCCAGGTAATTGGTAACCGTAAACGAAGAAAATCTTTCGACTCCATAGCTAAGAGTTTGAGACAGGAAAACAAAACATAACAAAGCGATAAAGCCTTGAAATCTGTTCACAAATCTTTACCCCAGCCCATTCAAGGCATCATATTGTTGCCGGGATTACAGGCCGGTTCGTAGTTGCCGCACATTTTCTTGAATGCGACCTTAGCTCCTTTCCTGCAGTCCCGGTAGATCAGAGAGCCTTTCTGATAATTTTGGCAGACGCTGGAGTGGTCAATTACTCCGTTTCGTTCTGTCCAAGAAAACTCTCCGCTTACCCTCTTCTTCTCGTGGCCATTTTCCCAAGACCAGTATCCGGACTTGCTTACCTCACGGACTTCTTTCCGCTGCTGCCTTTGTGGCTGGCTTACAGGTTGGGCTTGATAGGTGGCTGCGTAGGTGTTCGCGATTGGCTTCGGCTTGTAGTTGCTATCGCTAAACGAAGTCTGTCGCTCCTGGGTTTCCTGGGCGCGTTGGCGTGACCATTCTTCAAGCCCGCGATTGGCTTGGATGGTCTGCTGGGCTTGGCTGGATCTGATCCAGTCTTGATCGTTGCCCTGTAGCGCTTCGGCTAGTGGCTGCTGAGGCTGTGCGGGCTGTTGGCTGAATATGGGCTCACCGCCAAATCGGATCGCCTGTTTGAGCTGCGCCACGTCGATCACGATTGGTTTTGCAAATACTGTTACCAAGTTCCAAAAGATTGTAGAGCCAACACCCAGCATACGCCATGGGCCTTATTTCTTACGTGCTTTAGTTAATCAGGAATATCGTCCTTGTCAATTTTCATTACCACTCCTTGTATTCACAGGTAAATCATCGCCCTTTTTCTCTCCATTATGTGGGAATACTATTTCCCACCCCCGGGTGCCAGCTTTATCTTTCTGTAGACACTGCCATCATTTGAACCAACATCTTTAACCAAAATATTTTCGGTAACAATATCATTTTCCAGACGCGAATATACCATCAGATCTCCGTATGATGCCAAAACAACATACTTCGCCCCCTGAAACTCATACAGATAAAAATCCATCTTTCTTTTAGCTACAAATCCTCCAGCGCCATGACAAAGCCCATAAAAAATAAAACCAAAGCAGAGCAAAAGAGAAAATCTAGAGTAAATAGATATATTATCTCTGGTAATATCAAACTGCCTACCGAACTCTGCAAAACTTTTAAACTCATCGACTTTATTGCTTAGCCTTTCAATATAGGTTCCTTCCTTCCCAAACAATGGAGGTACATATAGAAAGCACGATGCAGAAGCCAGCGCCATTGCAAGAACGTATAGTTGCCCGCGCTCAAACCCCAATAAAAACGCGCCTAGCAACGGCACTAGACAGAAAACCCCAGCCGTTCCTAGAGACCTATAAAACGCATGCTCGGAACCAAGCAGCCTCTTTATTGTATCGAGAAACAAAAATATCAAATTCACATAAACAACAATTGCCATCAAACTCAGAAGGACGATCTTTAAATCTACTTCGATCAATTCTATTGGGTATGAATAATAGTCAGCATATCCTCTCTCGTAGCCGAGAGCAGCCAGCCACCCTAAAATGGGAATAAATGCAAGGACATACCCTTCTGATGTATAACGCCTCCATTCCAGCATAAATCTATTCCATTAAAAAATATTAAGCAGGAGCCAATTTTTTATTAAAGGCGCAGCGCAAATTCGCCGCATCCTTTTGAAAGCGTCATATCTTTAGCTTTTATCTACTGACCACCTTCCAACACGGGCGCACCACCGTTTAGCTACTTCCGTTGTAATCGCTATCCCGCGTTCTGATTGGGCAAGTTTCAGTTGGCCTCGTCGTAGTCGGGGCTGACTTGGCCTTTGTCCGGCATGACTTCACCGGTCAACATCCACCATCGGTACTGGGGGAACACCTTAGCGACCGCCTCAATCTCTTCCGCCTTGATCTCCCTATTCCGCGCTGGATTCTTGAGATTATTCCAAGTGTATCTACTGATCCCAGTTTTATCTTCCAGCTCTGGAAGTCGCATTTGGGATGCTTTAAGGATCGCTATAACTCGCTCTTTAATCATAACCAAATGATCTACATGTAATATATCCAATATGGATCACAAATGGCATGATCCGTTTCGAGACTATCCATTTTGGATATTTCAATTATGGATAAAGTCGCATTGCCCAATATTGACACGAATAGGCACGGAACGACATGGGACTGGAACAGCTGGACACCAACACGCTGATAGCCCCGCAACAGGACGTTGAAACCATCGAAACCTGGGCGGAACGCAACGGCGTCACCTACGACACGGCACGGGCCTGGGCTATGCGTGGCGTGCTGCCTACGGTAAAGCTTGGCAAACGCCGCATGATCAACAGCGCGATGTTTCGCAACTGGCTGTTGAAACAGGGCTCGCCAGAATGATTCATTACAAACCGCAGTGCTGAGTGTGCTGGCTACCTTCGCGAGCACCTCCAAAGGCAGGACTGCTTAGCCGAAGGTCCCTTTCTTTAGCAGCTCCCACACGGCATCAGGCCAGAATCGCTTAGCGCTTCTGATGGCTCTGGACAGTGGCGTTTCCTCATCATCAAGATAAGGCAGGCAAAGGCTCCCACCTGTCTTGTGCGCGTAGTGTTCTGCCAAGTGCGTCAGCAGGTTGCTCGAGTAACCTGCGTCTTTGCCAACGCTGTGAAACATCACGAACTCCACGACAGCGTTACTCGCAACTAGATTGGCGGGTAGGTCTGAAGCACGAGCTTTATCGCCCTGCCACCAGACGGTTACCCATTCATCCGGATCGTCAAACGGGTCCGTTTGATCAGCCAGAGGCATTATCAAGGTGCCGTCTCGAAGGCACATTGCGCTCAGGCCCGCCCCTCCCGTGATGTGCGTATGAGAGAGGGATAAGGTTTGCGATAAAGGCTACGGTTCGGTCGCTTGCTTCGCTCATGTCGCCATCCTTTTCGACAGAAGATAGACCCTGAAAAGCAAAAGCCCCCGAAACTCTATGAATTTCGGGGGCTTAGGCTTGAGATATGGCGGGAAGATAGGGATTTGAACCCGTTTTTGAGCGGTTTCAGTGCATCACAATGCGTTCCAATCTGTGATTTTGCTTGGCCTCATCGTGTCGATTTGTGGCTATGCGGCACAGTGTTTCCGACACTTTTTCGACTCCTTTCTCAAACCCGGCCCTTACGCTAGGGCAGTCCATTGACTCGACAACCAGTCCAGGTGAGTATCAAGCTCCCTCAAGTCCCCCGCATCTCAAGGATAGGTATGCGCCTAGTAATGAAGATCAATCCCTGACCACGAAGGCTTGAGCATTTCTGTCAAGTCAAGCGGCCAACCATCGACAAATGCTTCACGAACAAATAAAGCCTTTAGACGCGAATTAGTAAAACTCCAATCAAAATGAAAAAAGTCATTAGTCGCTCTCAAAAAACAGCTGTATTACTTGCAACTCTGCCTTCTATTACAGGGACTATTTACTTTCTTTGCTATCATGACTTCTCCCCGAATCCGGCCTTATTCAACACATCCCTGGCGCTCACAGCACTTATCACAATAGGTGCGTTCTTACTTTTCTTCGCCAAATTTAAAAATGGCTCATGGAGGTCAGAAAAGAAAATAAATGAATTCAAAGACAAGTTAATCATATATCTCCTTGCGCCTCTTGCATTCTATTCTTACACTCTCCTCCACATATACATCATTGCACCCAGAGTTTACACAGCAATTTTCGGCACTGAGTTGACCGTTGCGGAGAAAATCAGATCAAAAAATGAAGGTCACAGCAGGCATAACACATGCGATTACTATTTAAACTTTGAAAACCATCGCGCTTTTGCTTTAGAAACATGCATTAGTCGAAAGGTTTATTTTTCTACACTCGACAGTGGCGACATTGTCATATTGAAAATCTTGGAAAGTCCTGCCGGCTCAATTATTCAGTCAGTAATCGTGCCGAACTAAAACTCGTCTATTCGCATTCCCGTAGCTGCGAGTGCGGATTTCCAAGTGACTGGCCAAGGATCTTGGCAATCAAGCTATCTGGCAAGCAATACGCTGAGTGTCGAGCAAAACAGCTTACTCAAGGTGCCAACCCCAAGACGCTGAATAATCGCCTCGGTTACCTGCGTTCAGTCTTAAACGCGCTGCACCAGCTCGAAGAAATCGACTATCCCAACCCGCTGGTCAGGGTGAAGCCGCTACGCCTGCAGGAAAAGGAACTGGCTTACCTGACCGACGCCCAGGTCGATCACCTATTTGAAGTGATTCACGAACGCTGTAGGACGCCGCACGTCGCCATGGTTGCCGCTGTCTGTCTTGCCACCGGTGCACGTTGGGGTGAGGCTCAAGCGCTGACGCCAGAACGGGTACGGGGTGGGCTGGTGACCTTCGTCCATACCAAGGGTAAACGTGTCCGCTCTATCCCAATCGATCCTATGCTGGAACCGCAGATCCACCGGCACTTCAAGCTTCGTGGCGTGTTCTCGAACCGCCTCAACAGCTTCGACAAGACCCTGGAAGCTACAAAGCTAGTATTGCCTGCAGGTCAGGCTTCCCACGTCCTGCGTCACACATTCGCCAGTCACTTTGTAATCAACGGCGGCAACATCCTGACCTTGCAAAAAATCCATGGTCATCAGTCGTTAGCGATGACGATGCGGTATGCGCACTTGGCTCCGGATCATTTACAAGATGCCGTCAAGCTTGGGCCTCAAGCCTGGAGGAAAGCGCTTTCTTCACAAAATGCCAATCCGCTGGATCACCAGTATTGTTGCAGTACACAGGCACCAAATGCTGCAAACCATGCCATGCCAGCCACCTTTGCAGTACGGTCAAAGGCTTTGTTTTTTCTATGATTCGCAAGTATCAGCAAGGTGGACACCATTGCTGTCGACAGTAGAAAAATATAGCCAAGCCAAAGATCGTCACCGGCCATCACCAGAGAATGTTTCCCTGTGCCGACTGAAATTAGCCCGGATACATAGCCTTCATAGGCATGCTTGGCACACCCCAAGACCATCGCTATTGCGACCAGACGCAAGATGATCAGTTTTCTGCCGTTGAACTCCGTTTCTTCAGCCATCAATACTCGTCCGTAAGTGAATCAGTTACGCAAGCTTGGGTAAGTAGTCGTTTTCGACACTTCTTCGACACTTTGCATGCCGCAGATAGCAAAAGCCCCCGAAACTCTATGAATTTCAGGGGCTTAGGCTTGAGATATGGCGGGAAGATAGGGATTTGAACCCTAGGTACCATCGCTGATACAACGGATTTCGAATCCGTCCCGTTCGGCCACTCCGGCATCTTCCCAGGCGGCGCGCATGATATCAGCAGAAATCGGTTTGGCGAAGCCCGTCGGGCGATTTTTTTCGCTTGGTTTCAATTGCTTGCCTCATTCGCTGGCAGCGAACCGCCCTCCTCCGGGCCGCAGGCCTTGAGTACGGAGCCTTGCAGGCCATTGCGGCATTGTTCGAGCTGATGCCGGTAAGCCGTCTGCCTGGGATCGGTCGGGGTGCAGGGTGCTCCACTCGGCGGATACTCCCTTGTTGGAGAAACAAAATACTGTACATTTGAACAGTATTTTTCTGCTAGCCGATTGCCATGTCTTCTGTCGTAGCCCTCGATCATTTGCTCAACGAGCGCCGTATCTGGCGTGGCCAGAGCGTTGTCGCGCCCAGCGGTCACCAGCCCACCGGTAACGCGGCGCTGGATGCATCGCTGCCCGGTGGTGGCTGGCCGGAAGCGGCGTTGAGCGAGCTGCTGGTTGCGGCACCGGGCATTGGCGAGCTGCGTTTGTTGCTGGCGACGCTGGCACGTTTGAGCGCTGCCGGTGAGCGGGTGGTGCTGATCGCTCCACCCTACCTGCCCTACCCCGGCGCCTGGCTGGCGGCAGGGGTGGAGCTGAAGCAGTTGACGCTGATCCAGGCGTCTGCCCGGGAGGCCTTGTGGGCTGCCGAGCAGTGTCTGCGCTCGGGCAGTTGCGGGGCAGTGGTGCTCTGGCCGCAGCGTGCCGATGATCGGGCCTTGCGTCGCCTGCAGATCGCTGCGGAAACCGGGCAGACCCTGGCCTTCGCCTATCGCCCGCTGCATGAGGCGCAGAACCCCTCGCCGGCGGCCTTGCGCCTGACCATAGAAGCGCAACCGGCTCAGGTGCGCGTGCTCAAGTGCCGTGGCGGACAGCCACCGGCACGCACGTTTCCCCTGAGCACCTGGGGTCGATGACATGCGCTGGGCCTGCATTCTGCTGCCACAACTGGCCATGGACGGGGTATTGCGTGGCCGCGAAGACGCCGACACGCCGCTGGTGCTGCTCAGCGGCACACCGCAGCGGCGCCTGTTGCAGGCGGTAACCCCATCGGCCCGGGCGCTTGGCCTGCGCCCGGGGCAGACGCTCACGGCTGCGCAATCGCTGAACTGCGCGTTCGCCAGCGCCGAGTACGACCCTGCCGATATCGAGCGCTGGCGCACTTTTCTCGCTGCCTGGGCCTACGGTTTCAGCTCCCAGGTCAGCCTGCACTACCCACGCTGCCTGCTGCTGGAGGTGCAATCCAGCCTGGCCCTGTTCGGTCCCTGGCCGCGCTTCGAGGCGCGCTTGCGCGAGGAGCTGACGGCGCTGGGCTTTCGTCATCGCATCACCCTGGCGCACAACCCGGCTGCAGCGCGCATGCTCGCCAATCTTCACGATGGCCTGGCGGTGACGGACGAACAGGCCCTGCACCAGCAGCTCGCGGCCATGCCTCTGGATCGCATCGGCCTGCCCGTCGAGCTGGTCACGGCCCTCACGCGCATGGGCCTGCGCCAGGTGCGTCAGTTACAGGCGCTGCCCCGTGACAGCCTGGCGCGGCGCTTTCCTGCCGAGTTGCTGAGCCGCCTCGATACCCTGCTGGGCCTGCGCCCACTGGCGCTGGATTATTACCGGCCGCCGGATGTGTTCGACACGCGCCTGGAGCTGCACTTCGAAGCGGAGTCGACCCAGGCCCTGCTATTTCCGCTGCGTCGCCTGACCGCTGACCTGGCCGCCTACCTGGCGGGCCGGGACTGCGGCGTGCAGCGTTTCGTGGTGCACCTGGAACACCGCGAGGGGGATGCCAGCCTGCTGCCGGTGGGCCTGCTCAGTGCCGAACGGGAAGCGGCGATGCTGCTGGAGTTCACCCGTGGCCGCCTGGAACAGCTGCAACTGCCCTCGCCGGTGCTGGCAATCCGCCTGGTGGCCAATGATCTGCCGGTGTTCGTGCCGCAGCACCAGGCGCTGTTCGACGAACGCCCGCAGCAGACCCTGGGCTGGGAGCAGTTGCGCGAACGCCTGCGGGCGCGCCTGGGTGACGACGCCGTGCAGGGCCTGAGCGCCCATGCCGATCATCGCCCCGAGAAGGCCTGGCGCACGCAGACCATGAGCAGTGCCGTTACCGGGCAATGCGCGGCCCGGCCCAGCTGGCTGCTGCCGGAACCCCAGGCGCTGCAGGGAGCCGGGCTGCGCGTTCTCAGCGGCCCGGAGCGCATCGAATCCGGCTGGTGGGATGGCGAGGACGTGCGCCGCGACTATTACCTGATCGAGACCCGCAGCGGTCAGCGTGGCTGGGCGTTCCGTGCGGTCGGCGAAGATGGCCCGCTGCAGCTGCATGGCTGGTTCGCATGAGCCAGGTGGCCTACGCCGAGCTGCACTGCCTGTCGAATTTCAGTTTTCAGCGCGGTGCCTCCAGCGCCGAAGAGCTGTTCGAGCGCGCGAGGCTGCTTGGTTATCGCGCCCTGGCGATCACCGACGAATGCACCCTGGCCGGCATCGTGCGCGCCTGGCAGGCCGCCAGGAAACATGAGGTGGCGCTGATCGTTGGCAGCGAGATGACGCTGCCAAACGGTGCCCGGCTGGTCCTCCTGGCCGAGAACCTGAGCGGCTACCAGGCGCTGTGCGGGCTCATCACCCGGGCCCGTCGGCGTGCGGAGAAAGGTCATTACCGGCTGCTGGAGGAAGACGTACCAGCGACGCCGGACGGCTTGCTGGCCATCTGGCT
This sequence comes from Pseudomonas sp. SZ40, assembly GCF_052958135.1. Classification (NCBI taxonomy): domain Bacteria; kingdom Pseudomonadati; phylum Pseudomonadota; class Gammaproteobacteria; order Pseudomonadales; family Pseudomonadaceae; genus Pseudomonas; species Pseudomonas sp. SZ40. The sequence continues at coordinate 50,706 of NZ_JBQWIF010000037.1, forward strand.
GCCACGCCCCGGTGACGACGCCACAGCCGGTGCCTGGCTGCAGGCACGCTTCGCCGAGCGCCTGTGGCTGGGCGTAGCCTTGCACCGTGGCGCCGATGATCGGGCCCACCTGCAGCATTGCCTGGGCCTGGCTGGGCAACTGGGTATCGCTGCGGTGGCCTGTGGTGACGTGCACATGCACGCCCGTGGCCGCCGTGCCCTACAGGATTGCATGACGGCGATCCGTCATCACTTGCCGGTGGCCGAAGCCGGCGCGCACCTGTTCGCCAATGGCGAGCGTCACCTGCGCCGCCGCGAGGAGCTGGCCGAGCTGTATCCGCCCAGGTTACTGGCCGAAACCCTGCATATTGCCGAGCGCTGCCGATTCGATCTTGGCGAGCTTGAGTACCACTACCCTCACGAACTGGTGCCCGCCGGTCATGACGCGGCCTCCTGGCTGCGCAAGCTGGTCGAGGATGGTATCCCCGGCCGCTGGCCAGCAGGCCTCAGCGAGGCGATCCGCGGCCGCATCGAGCACGAACTGCAACTGATCGGCGAACTGGGTTACGAGAGCTATTTTCTCACCGTGCACGATATCGTCCGCTTCGCCCGCAAGCAGTCGATCCTCTGCCAGGGCCGCGGTTCGGCAGCCAACTCGGTGGTGTGTTTTGCCCTTGGCATCACCGAGCTGGACCCGATGCACAGCAAACTGCTGTTCGAGCGCTTCCTGTCCAGGGAACGCAACGAGCCGCCGGATATCGACGTGGACTTCGAGCATGACCGCCGCGAGGAAGTCATCCAGTACGTGTTCCGCCGCTATGGCCGCGAGCGGGCGGCGCTCACGGCGGTGGTCAGTACCTATCACGGTGCCGGGGCGATTCGTGACGTGGCCAAGGCCCTGGGGTTGCCGCCGGATCAGATCAACGCCCTGGCCGCCTGCTGTGGCCGCTGGAGCGACCGTATCCCGGATGCCGAGCGCCTGCGCGAAGCCGGCTTCGACCCGCAGAGCAAGGTGCTGCACCGCGTGCTGGTGCTGGCCGGTGAGCTGATCGGCTTTCCCCGTCACCTCTCGCAGCACCCTGGCGGTTTCGTGATTTCCGAGTACCCGCTGGACACGCTGGTGCCGGTGGAAAACGCCAGCATGGCCGAGCGGACGGTGATCCAGTGGGACAAGGACGACCTCGACGCGGTCGGCCTGCTCAAGGTCGACGTGCTCGCCCTGGGCATGCTCAGCGCCCTGCGCCGCTGCTTCGACCTGCTTGCCGACTACCGCGGCAAACGCTGGACGCTGGCCACGCTGCCCCCGGAGGACAAGGCCACCTACGCGATGATCAGCCGCGCGGACACCGTGGGCGTGTTCCAGATCGAATCCCGCGCGCAGATGGCCATGCTGCCGCGCCTGCGCCCCGCGACCTTCTACGACCTGGTGATCCAGGTGGCCATCGTGCGGCCGGGGCCGATTCAGGGCGACATGGTGCATCCCTACCTGCGCCGGCGTAATCAGGAAGAGCCTGTCACCTACCCCTCCAACGAACTGCAGCCCGTCTTCGAGCGCACTCTGGGTGTGCCGTTGTTCCAGGAGCAAGTGATGGAGCTGGCGATCATCGCCGCCGATTACACCCCGGGTGAAGCGGACGAGCTGCGCCGTTCCATGGCGGCCTGGAAGCGTCATGGAGGCCTGGAGCACCACCGCCAGCGGCTGACCGAGCGCATGCTCGAGAAGAGCTATCCACTTGAATACATCAACCGCATCTTCGAGCAAATCAAGGGCTTCGGCAGCTATGGCTTTCCCGAGTCCCATGCGGCCAGCTTCGCCTTGCTCACCTACGCCAGCTGCTGGCTCAAATGCCATGAACCGGCGGCGTTCGCCTGTGCGCTGATCAACAGTTGGCCAATGGGGTTCTACAACCCCGATCAGGTGTTGCAGGATGCCCGCCGCCACGGCTTGCGCATCCACCCGGTGGACGTGCGCTACAGCCAGTGGGATTGCACCCTTGAGGCCATCGACAAGGCGCAGCCAGCCATTCGCCTCGGCCTGCGCCTGGTGAAGGGTTTTCGTGAGGACGACGCCCTGCGCCTGGCTGCCGCCCGCCACGTCGCGCCGTTCAGCGATGTGGCCGACCTGTGCCAGCGTGCCCGCCTGGACAACACCGCACGGGCGCGGCTGGCCGATGCTGGCGCCCTGCAGGCACTGGTCGGCCATCGCCATCAGGCGCGCTGGGCCATCGCCGGTGTCGAGCCGCAGTTGCCGCTGTTCGCCAGCCTGCCGGCACAGAGGGAAACCGCCATCGAGCTGCCGCGCCCCAGCGTTGGCGAAAACCTGCTGACCGACTACGCGACGCTGGGCACCACCCTCGGCCCACACCCGCTATCGCTGCTGCGCAGCAAGCTCAGGGCGGCCCGCTGCCGCAGCCGGCGCGAGCTGCAGCAGGTAGAGCCCGGACGCATGGTCAGCGTGGCCGGTCTGGTCATCGGCCGTCAGCGCCCACAGACCGCCAGCGGCGTGACCTTCGTCACCCTGGAAGATGAGTTCGGCATGATCAACGTGCTGGTGCGCCTGGAACTGGCCGAGCGCCAGCGCAAGACACTGCTGCAAGCGCGCTTGCTGCGCATCGATGGGCATCTGGAGGCCGCCAATGGTGTGCAACACGTGATCGCTGGAAGGTTGGTCGACCTGACCGACTGGCTACTGGGGCTGGATGTGCGCAGTCGGGATTTTCATTGAGGTTGGAGTAGATGAAACCCTTACGGTTGGTGGGCTGAAGCCCACCCTACTCCCAGAGGCATCAACCGTAGGGTGGCGCTTTAGCCCACCAAAGCCATTCAACGCCGAGGGTGGCTGGAGGGTCAGAGCATGCGGTTCGGAGCTTCGGGCTGTCGGCGCTTTGGGTGGTGGGCTGAAGCCCACCCTACCCCAGAGGCATCAGCCGTAGGGTGGGGCTTTAGCCCACCAAAGCCATTCAACGCCGATGGTGGCTGGAGGTTCAGAGCATGCGGTTCAGCACCTCGGGCTGTGGGCGCTGTTGTGGTGGGCTGAAGCCCACCCTACCCCAGAGGCATCAACCGTAGGGTGGGGCTTTAGCCCACCAAAAGCCATTCAACGCCAGTGGTGGCTGGAGGTTCAAAGCATGCGGTTCAGCACCTCGGGCTGTGGGCGCTGTTGTGGTGGGCTGAAGCCCACCCTACCCCAGGGCATGACCGTAGGGTGGGGCTTTAGCCCACCAAAGCCATTCAACGCCGATGGTGGCTGGAGGTTCAAAGCATGCGGTTCGGAGCTTCGGGCTGTGGCCGTTGTTGTGGTGGGCTGAAGCCCACCCTACCCCAGAGGCATCAGCCGTAGGGTGGGGCTTTAGCCCACCAAAGCCATTCAACG
>NZ_JBQWIF010000038.1:0-49728 GCF_052958135.1 Pseudomonas sp. SZ40
ATAACATCGCCGCATCCGCGCTGCCCGTGTAGGAGCCCGCTTGCGGGCGATGCGTTAGTGGTCATCCAGCAGAATCGACAGTGACGCCGCCATTCGCCGCCGGGTCGCGGTTCCTACGAGGCCCAGTGGATCATCAACTCGGTAGGAGCCCCGCCCCCGGGGCGAATCGATTGCGGCCGTCAGGCAATCTGCCGGTTCGCTTACCAATCGCCGGCAAGCCGGCTCCTACGGTCCGGTACCCCGATAACATCGCCGTATCCGCGTTGCCAGTGTAGGAGCCCGCTTGCGGGAGATGCGTGGGTGGCCATCCAGCAGAATCGGCAGTGACGCCGCCATTCGCCGCGGGGTCGCGGTTCCTACGAGGCCGAGTGGGTTATCAACTCGGTAGGAGCCCGGCCCCCGGGGCGAATCGATTGCGGCCATTCGGCAAACTGACGGTTTGCTTATCAATCGCCGGCAAGCCGGCGCCTATGCAGATGATGCCCGGGGCGAGCTCACTGCATGCAGCATTGCTTGTATTTCTTGCCGCTGCCGCAGGTGCATGGGTCGTTACGGCCAACCTTGGTTTCGTCCCGACGTACCGGCAGCAACGGTTCGAGATGTTCCTGCCAGTAGGCGTAGATCGCCACCGCAGCTGGTTCGAGGGTGGCGACGGAGGCATCGTACTCATCGTCTGACATGGCATTGAGCGCTTCCGAGCCGCTCTCTGCACCGTGCAGAATGATTACCGCCAACGAGGCTTCCAGCGCCTCGGGCAACCCGTCATCCAGCCAACCGGCAGTATTCGCGCCATGCAGGTAACCCGCACACCACTCGGAAACGATGAGCTTTTCACCCTTGCCGTTGTTGTCGGCCAGGAAGATCGCCTCGTAATCGTCCGGCTCTTCGCCAAGCATGTAAGCCGCTTCGCTCATCAGTTCGATGGCCAGCTTCCTGAAGGTTTCCGCCTCCTTGTCGCTTGGCCAGCGGGGCAGTTTGTCGGCCCAGATGGCCGGATACCAGACACCCGGGTCGATCTGCCGCGGCCCGGAGACGATCCCGGCAAAGAAACCATCCAGCTCGCTGGCGGACAGAACGGAATCATCGTTGCCGTACTTGAGCAGCAACTGGTCGAGCTTTTCGAGCCCCTTGTTATCCATCGAAAACGCTCCCCGGCAAAAAAGGCCGCTAATGTCCCACAGTTAGCCATCGCCCAAAAGCCTTGCCGGCAATTGTGCCGATCAATGCCCTGCCGTGATGGCTTCGATGAAGCGCTCACGCAGCCAGATCGACCCCGGATCATGGTGCGCCCTCGGGTGCCAGGCCATCGAAAACTGGAACTGAGGAATATCGAATGGCAGGTCGACCACTTCGAGCAGGGAATCGTAACGAGCCAGCAAGCGGCTTGGCATGGTTGCCACCTGATCACTGTGCGCCAGTACCAAGGCGACCTGGTTGTAGCTGGGCACGGCCATGGCGACGTGGCGTACACGCCCCAGATCCGCTAGAACATCGTCGATGGCGGTATGAAAATGCGCCCGTTGCGACACGATCACATGCTGCAGCTGGCAGTACTCGTCCAGGGTCGGCACCACCTTGCCACGCGGGTGGCCAATGCGCTGGGCCATCAGGAAGTGATCGCTCTTGAGGAAGCGAATCTTCAATACATCCGGAATCCTGGCCGCATCACCGAGAAACAGATCGACTTCACCGCGCGCCATGCGCTCGACCAAACCTTCTTCGCTCGCCGGTATCGAGGCAATGCGCAGTCCCGGGTTTTGCAACGCTGCGGCCTGAGCCATTACCGAGAGCCCGGCGATGGTGAATACGTTGTCGTTGGCAGCGATGACGAAGGTTCGCCGCGAGGTTGCGGGGACGAACTCGCTGTCGCTCACCACCGCCTCACGCAGGCCTGCCAGCGCCTGGCCAAGCGGCCCGCGCAGCTCCAGCGCTCGCGGGGTCGGCACCATACCGCGCCCGTTGCTGGATGGCATCAGCAGTGCATCGCCGAACAACATACGCAGCCGCGAAAGCTGCCCGGACAGGGTCGACTGGCTGATATTCAGACGCCGGGCGGCGCGGGTGACATTCTGCTCTTCCAGCAGCACGTCAAGCGAGATCAACAGGGGAAGCTCCGAGCGTCTGATATCCAAATCACCAATACCTCGTATGGAATCTGCCCACTAACACCCCTGAGCCTGGCGGCGTTAGCTTAGCAGCACCAGAGAAAACAACCTATGTTGGCTTACAGGCATCCTTAATACCGATACCTGATCGAGCCCGAGCGAACCAATCGACAACGGAGCATCCATGTCTCGCACGCCCCTCGCCCTCCTCCTCAGCGCCCTGACCCTTGCCACTGCAGGCGCGCTCCCCGCCCATGCTGCACAACCGGCGCTGGCAGCGAGCGCAACAACCGAGCAGGCCACTCAGGCCGGTTACTACCGCTTCAATGTCGGTGAGCTGCAGGTCACGGCACTGAGCGACGGTTCGGTTCCGGTGGACAGCCATGCGCTGCTCAAGGGACTGTCCACCGAGCAGATCGACAAACTGCTCGCGCGCGGCTTCCAGACCAATCCGGTGGAAACCTCGATCAACGCCTTTCTGATCGACACTGGCAAGCGTCTGGTGCTCGTCGATACTGGCGCAGGCACTCTTTTCGGCGCCCACACCGGCGGCAAGCTGCTAGGCAGCCTCTCGCGGATCGGCGTGAAGCCGGAGCAGATCGATGACATTCTCATCACCCACCTGCACAGCGACCACAGCGGTGGCCTGGTTCAGGGCGGGCAGATCGTGTTCCCCAATGCCGTGGTGCATGTGGCCAAGAGCGATATCGACTATTTCCTGGCCGCCGACCGCCAAAACGGCGTACCCGGTTATGACAAGTCCTACTTCAAGATCGCCAGCGACAGCATCTCGCCCTACCTGGCATCGGGTCAGGTGAAAACCTTCGAGGGCAGCAGTGAAGTGCTGCCAGGAATCACCACGATCCCGGCTCCAGGCCATACGCCTGGGCACAGCAACTTCCGCCTGAAGAATGGGGAAGACAGCATCACCTTTATCGGCGACCTGGTGCATGTCTATGCCGTGCAGATGCCCAACCCTAAGGTCACCATCGATTTCGACCTCGACCAACCGAGTGCCTCCGCCCAGCGCAAGAACCGCTTCGATGCCTTCGTCGCACAGCGCGAGCGCATTGCCGCTGCTCACCTGCCTTATCCCGGCATCGGCCATCTACGCCAGGACGGCCAGGGCTATGCCTTCGTACCGGTGGATTATCGTTTCCGGCCATAGTGCTCCTAGCTTTCCAGGGCAGGACGGCACCTGAACGACTTGCGAGGGCGGCAGAGTTGTGCAGGCTCGGCGCCTGCTGGCAGGGCTGGCCGCCGGCTACAGGCAACCAACCGGCGGCTCGGGGTGCCCTCCGCCCCGCAGGCCGGTACAATGCGCACCTCGACCGTGCTCAGCCCTATAAAGAAAAAACATGTCCTTGCCCAAGAACCACCTGGAACTGCTCAGCCCTGCCCGTGATGTCAGCATCGCCCGCGAGGCCATCCTGCATGGCGCCGACGCCATCTACATCGGCGGCCCGAGCTTCGGCGCACGGCACAACGCGTGCAACGATGTCAGCGATATCGCCGGGCTCGTGGAGTTCGCCCGCCGCTATCACGCCCGGGTGTTCACCACCATCAACACCATCCTGCATGACGATGAGCTGGAGCCAGCGCGCACGCTGATCCACCAGCTCTACGACGCGGGCGTGGATGCATTGATCGTGCAGGACCTGGGCGTGCTGGATCTGGACATTCCGCCGATCGAGCTGCACGCCAGCACGCAGACGGACATCCGTACCCTGGGCAGGGCCAAGTTCCTCGATCAGGCCGGTTTCTCGCAACTGGTCCTGGCCCGCGAGCTGAACCTGCAGGAAATCCGCGCCATCGCCGATGAAACCGATGCGGCCATCGAATTCTTCATCCATGGCGCGCTGTGCGTGGCCTTCTCCGGGCAATGCAACATTTCCCACGCCCAGAACGGCCGCAGCGCCAACCGCGGCGACTGCTCCCAGGCCTGTCGCCTGCCCTACACCCTGAAGGACGATCAGGGTCGCGTGGTAGCCTTCGAGAAGCATCTGCTGTCGATGAAGGACAACAACCAGAGCGCCAACCTGCGCGCGCTGGTCGAAGCTGGCGTGCGTTCGTTCAAGATCGAAGGCCGCTACAAGGACATGGGCTACGTGAAGAACATCACTGCCTACTACCGCCAGCGTCTCGACGACATCCTCGAAGACCGCCCGGATCTCGCCCGTGCCTCGAGCGGCCGCACGGCGCATTTCTTCCTGCCCGACCCGGACAAGACCTTCCACCGCGGCAGCACCGACTACTTCGTCACCGACCGCAAGGTCGATATCGGCGCCTTCGATTCGCCGACCTTCACCGGGCTTTCCGTTGGCCACGTCGAGAAAGTGAACAAGCGCGACCTGATCGCCGTTACCTTTGAACCGCTGTCCAACGGTGACGGCCTCAATGTGCTGGTCAAACGCGAAGTGGTGGGCTTTCGCACCAATATTGCCGAGTTGAAAGAAGAGTTCGAAGAAGACGGCGAGAAGCGCTGGCGCTATCGCGTCGAGCCCAACGAGATGCCGGCGGGCATGTTCCGCCTGCGCCCCAACCATCCACTGAGCCGTAACCTCGACCACAACTGGCAGCAGGCACTGCTCAAGACCTCCGCAGAGCGCCGCATCGGTATCCAGTGGAAAGCAGAACTGCGCGAAGAACGCCTGACCCTGACCGCAACCAGCGAGGAAGGCCTGAGCGCCTCTGCCAGCCTGGACGGCCCGTTCGGTGCGGCCAACAAACCGGAGCAGGCCCTCGATGGGCTGCGTGATCTGCTCACCCAACTGGGCACCACCATCTACCATGCCCAAGGCGTCGAACTGGATGCGCCCCAGGCGTTCTTCGTACCGAACTCGCAGCTCAAGAGCCTGCGCCGCGAGGCCATCGACGCGCTGACCGAAGCCCGCATCGCCGCCCACCCGCGGGGCGGGCGCAAGGCCGAAAGCACACCGCCCCCGGTTTACCCGGAGTCGCACCTGTCGTTCCTGGCCAACGTCTACAACCACAAGGCTCGCGAGTTCTACCATCGCCACGGCGTACAGTTGATCGACGCAGCCTACGAGGCCCACGAGGAACTGGGTGAAGTGCCGGTGATGATCACCAAGCACTGCCTGCGCTTCTCCTTCAACCTGTGCCCGAAACAGGCCAAGGGCGTCACCGGCGTGAAGACCAAGGTCGCACCGATGCAACTGGTACACGGCGATGAAGTGCTGACCCTGAAATTCGACTGCAAGCCTTGCGAGATGCACGTGATAGGCAAGATGAAGGGCCATATCCTCGACCTGCCACTACCCGGCAGCGCCGCGGCTCAGGTGGTCGGCCACATCACCCCGGAAGACCTGATGAAGACCGCACGCCAGCGCGGACCGCACTGAGCGAGGTGAGGGACCTGTGTAGGGTGGAACACGCTGCATCGTTCCCCTATGGTTAAGGCCAAGGCCGAACGCTACAGCGAAGAACTCAGACAGGCGGGCACACCGATGAGCCCGCCTCGACTATCGACAAGGATGTTGCCGCATGACCCGCTGGCTGGATAAACCCTCGATGGACAGCGACGAACTGATCGATCACGTGATCGAGCGTTCGCAGCGTTTCTTTGCCCGGTACTCCTCTCCTGTCGCCAAATTCTGTCCGCCATTATTCGGCTTCGCCATCTTCCTCTTCTACTTCAACCGACACGGGTTCTACCCGACCTTCGATCTGTTCCAGTTTTCCTCGTTGCTGCTGGCCGCAGCCATTCTCGGCTTCGTGCTCATCGGCACTTACGTTTTACTGCTGATGGTTCCCGGCGCCTGGCTGCACTACGGATTCACCAACTCCCCCGCCATCAAAGATGACCTGCGCTATATCCGACCGTCCAGCGACAGGCAGACCTATCGGTTTGTCGGGATTTTGATCGGCCTGGTCTACATTGCGCCATTCGCCGGCAGCGCGCTCAGCGTGATGTACGTGACAATCAACTACACGTCGCTATTTCAGCCGGCAATTTTTCTGATCCCAGCTCTGGTCACCCTGGTCTCCGGGCTGGCGGTGCAAAAGCTGCTGGAGCTGCGCAGCTACAGTTTTCTACGCTACATGTGGTCCGCCTATATTCCGGCCGTGATCGTTGCGCTCTTCAGTTTTCTGATCATTCGCGACGCAGCCACCGGCATTGACCGGATTGAGAGCGGCCTGCTGCGGGCCTGCGTCGTCTACGGCACCCCGCTCTTGATCAGTGCCTTGGCTGGACTCTGTGCCATCAGCTTCGTGGCCGGTTGGAGCTTCACCCTGCACTTCGCCACTTTCTTCGCGCTGCTGATCGCCTTCTACAGCGGTCTGTTAACCGCGTTGCCTGACAAGACCATTGGCAGCATCGGCCTGGGCAACTACCAGGCAGAACGGATCATCTTCGACGACGCGTATTGCGACGCAGAAACCAGGCAGGCGCTGGCGCTGGATGAGCGGTGCTCGCTGGAAAACGTGCATGTGGTCTGGCTGATGGGCGACACACTGTCGTTCAAGACCACGGCAGAGAGTGACCGGTTGATCCAGGTGCCGTCACGCTTCATCAAGCTCGTGATCAAGGCGCCCAAATGAGCCGAGTCACCCGCGTCAATGCGCCCAGCGATCACACGCGGCGGTGGCTCATCCGCCAATAGCCCTGAACGATCTCGAACGCAGCCCCCACCCCTGCTGCATACCCGCGGCGGCCAGCAGGATCGCCGCGACACCCAGCCACTGCAGCATGCTCAGTCGATGGTCGAACGCGATCCAGTCGACGGCGATCGCGGCGACCGGGTAGATGAAGGACAGCGCACCGGTCAACGCCGTGGGCAGTTTCTGAATGGCACCGTACAGCAGCACGTACATGCCGCCCGTGTGCACCACACCCAGGGTGATCAGAATTGACCAGACCTGCTCACCATGCGCAAGGCTGGAAAGGTCGACCAGCGGCGCCAGCACCAGTACGCCGACGCTGACCTGAATCAACGCGATCAGATGCGGCGGTACGCCCGTCAGCTTCTTGATGATCAACGCTGCAATCGCATAGAGAAACGCTGCGCCAAGCGCCAGGCCGATGCCCAGCAGATAGTCGCCGCCCCCCTGCTCCTGGCTGCCATGGGCACCGACGATGGCGAGCATGCCCAGGAAAGACACCGACAACCATGCCAACTTCTGCAGGGTGAGTTTCTCACCGAGAAAGATCGCCGCCAGGCCGACCAGCATGAAGGGCTGTACGTTGTACACCGCGGTGCCGATGGCGATCGAGGCGCGCGAATAGGAGGCGAACAGCAGGAGCCAGTTGCCGACGATGGCCAGGCCACTGGCAACCGCCAGCAACAGGGTGACGCGGGTCAGCAGGCCGGGGCGCAGCAAGCCCATGCAGGCGCAGACCAGCAGCAAGGTCACGGCGGCGAACACGCAGCGCCAGAACACCACGTCGATCACCGGCAGGCCAGACAGCATGACCAGCCAGCCGATGGTGCCGGAAATGAGCATGGCAGCAATCATTTCCAGCGAGCCTCGATTCACTTGCTTGTCCATTAGGGAGCTCCTTTTGCAGTGCGCAAAGTATGGCAAGCGCACCGGGTGCCACTCCATGGCGAAAGAAAGGCAGAAACCCCATCCAGCCTTTACTATCATGGCACTTAGAGAAAAAAGCCTAAGGTTCGACCATGACCGACGAAATCGACCATCTGCTGATCGTTGCGCTGACCGAAGACTCCCGGCGCTCGCTCAAGGCCCTGGCACAGATCAGCGGCCTGTCATCGCCAAGCGTTGCCGAGCGCCTGCGCAAGCTCGAAGAACGAGGCGTACTGAAGGGCTATGGTGTGGATATCGATCCCCGTGCCTTTGGTTACCAGCTACAGGCAATCGTGCGGATCCGCCCGCTGCCGGGGCAGTTGCATGAGGTGGAGCGGCAGATCGAGGCGACCCCGCAGTTCACCGAATGCGACAAGGTCACCGGGGAAGACTGCTTCATCGCAAAGCTTCACGTTCGCTCGATGGAGCAGTTGGACGAGATACTCGACCGCATCAACATCCATGCGGTGACCAACACCGCCATCGTCAAGAAGACCACGGTGAAGCGTCGCCTGCCGCCGATGTCGTGATAGCCATCGGCGGCACAGCGGCCGTCTTTCTCCAGCGCACTCCCTGGTTGACGGGCTACTTCAACTGGCTGGCGAAACGTTCGACCGCAGCCAGCACCTGCTTGGCGCCCTGGCGGATTTCGACGATCACGTCACCGGCCTCGTTGGCAAGCTCCAGACCCGCTTCGGCCTGGGTGCGGCTGCTGGCCATGTCACGCACGGCGGCATCCACCAGTTTCTGGTTTTCCTGAACCACGCCGACGATTTCCTCGGTGGCGTTGCTGGTGCGGCTGGCCAACTGCCGAACTTCATCGGCGACCACGGCGAAACCACGGCCCTGCTCACCGGCCCGCGCTGCCTCGATAGCGGCATTGAGCGCCAGCAGGTTGGTCTGCTGGGCGATGCTGCCGATGGTCTGCACCATGGTGCTGATCAGCACTGACTGCTTGCCCAGCGCTTCGATACCCTGGGACGCGGAGGTCATCTGCTCGGAAATCCGCTGCATGGTCTGCACCGTGTCGGTGACCACCTGGGCGCCGCGCTGGGCGGTGGTGTCGGTCTGCTGGGAAATTCCGTAGGCGATACCGGCGGCGTCGTTGACCTCTTCCTCACGATTCACCTGGTCGGTGATCACCGTGGCGAACTTGACCACCTTGTAGAGCTTGTCCTGGGTGTCGTGTACCGGGTTGTAGGTCGCCTCCAGCCAGACCACCCGGCCGTGGCTGTCGATGCGTTTGAAACGGCCAGCGACGAACTCGCCACGGTTGAGGCGCTCCCAGAACTGCTTGTACTGCGGAGTATGGGTTTCCTGAGGATCGCAGAACAGGCTGTGGTGCTTGCCCTTGATACGCTCCAGGCCATACCCCATGGCCTGCAGGAACTGATCGTTGGCGGTCAGCACGTTGCCACCGAGGTCGAACTCGATCACTGCGGTGGAGCGCAGCAAGGCGTTGATGAAATCCTCGTTCTCACGTGCCCGGTTCATGCTCTCGGTAATTTCCGAGCCGAAACACTGGACCCGTCGTACCACGCCGCTCTCGTCCAGCACCGGTTGCCAGCAGGCCTGAATCCACACCAGCGCGCCATCGGCACGCAGAAAACGGTAGCGATCACTTACCGATTTGCCGGTTCGCACCGCCTCGCGCAGGTTCTTGAAGCACGGCAAGGCCTTCACGTAGGCCGGCACGATATCGGTCATCGGCCGACCGCCCAGTTGTTCGGCGCTGTAGCCGACGAAACGGGTGAAGTTGGCGTTGCAATCGATGATTCGATACTCGGGATCGACCGTCAGCATGATCATCTCGGTCTGGATACCCTGATAAAGCTGCCGCAGCAATGACAGTTCGGCATCCTTGGTCTGCAATTCTTTTTTCAAGCGACTACCGAACATGCTCTTTCTCCATAAGCAATAAGCAATCTTGTCGAAGGTCATCGGCCGCTCGGGCATTTAATTGAGCGAACTTGGTAAACGACGCGAGCGCGTGCTGCGCCTGCCATCAAGCATAGAGGCCAGGTGCGCGGCCATGATGATTTCGAAGCAAATAATGACGCGCTGCCAGCCGGCGCAGAACGGGGGACGAATTGACATGTTTTTTTCCGCCGCAGGTGCCACGCGCCCATCAATACCTCGGTCACCGAGGCCGCGGTTGCGCTACTCTGGGCACATCATCGACACGGAGCTTACGCATGGCTTACCCACCCTATTTGCAGGCCGGTGATCGGGTCGTGCTGTTCGATGGCGTATGCAAATTGTGCAATGGCTGGAGTCGCTTCCTGATCCGCCATGACCGTGCAGGCAAGCTCAAGCTGTGCAGCGTGCAATCCCCGCAAGGCCAGGCGATCCTGGCCTGGTTCGGCATGCCGCTGGACCATTTCGACACGCTGCTCTATGTCGAGGGTGATCGGGCGTTGAAGCGCAGCGACGCCATTCTGGCGATCCTTCGGCAGTTGCCGGCTCCATGGCGCTGGGCGACGGTGCTAGGTGTCATACCGCGGAGCGTGCGCGACTGGGCTTACGATCCCATCGCTCGTAATCGCTACCGCCTGTTCGGGCGTCACGATCATTGCCAGATGCCCCGTCCCGAAGACCGCGAGCGCTTCCTGCATGACTGATGCCTTGTTGGCGCGCCTGACCCTGGGGGTGATCTTCATCTACCACGGCCTGGTACCGAAGCTGCTGTTTCTCAGCCCCACCGAACTGCGCATGCTCGACGCCCATGGCCTGCCTCACGCCGTGGCTGCGCTGGCAGGAGTCGCCGAGATCCTGCTGGGGCTGGCGATCCTGCTACTGCGTCGCCAGCGCTGGCCGCTGTGGTTGGCTCTGGCAGCGCTGATCCTGTTGCTGGTGGATGTGGCGATCTTCGTTCCGGCGCTGCTGGCGGATGCGTTCAACCCGGTGACCGTCAACCTGGCGGCCAGCGTGTTGTGCGTGATAGCACTGCGAGCCAAGCGCGCCGAGTAGGCGCGACTAGTTGCCGCCCCGCTCGCGCAACAGACGTGCAATTTCCGCCTGACGCCGATAGGCGGGTGCCTCGACCGCATTGAAATCGCGACTGTAGCGCGCGGCGAAGCCGGCGGTGCCCCACTCCCGATACTGCTGCACATGCAGCAGCTCGTGGGCCCACAGCGCGGCGTCCTGCCCGGCCATCTGCGCATCGCGAAACACGATGATATCGATCAGGGTGACGGCCTTGATGTCGGGGTTCTGCATCACGTTGCGCGCGGCGCTCAGCTCATCGAGGTCGCCTACCTTGTAGCGCACGGCGTCGAGCAATTCGGCGGCATAGAACGGCAGCAACTGGCGACGGATTTCAGCCGGAATCGGCAACGTGCCCTGGCGCGCCGCCGATTCGCGCGAGCGCAGGATCCAGCTTTCCAGTGCAGCCGCACTGATCTGCCCCGCTTGTTCCTGCATGGGACCCAGCACGCCGTTCGGGTCGGGTACGCAGATGCAACCGCCCAGGCAGACCTGGGTTTCACCGGGTGCACAGGCCAGCGCGGGGGATACCTGGAAAACCGCTAGAAGGACGAACGCCAGACCGCGTTTGAACATGGATCGCTCTCGATTACGCAAAGAGGCGACCTTGGCGTCAGCGGCGCAGAATGTCCAGCCTCTTGGAGACTGTTCCCAATCTCCATTCCGGGCGTTATCTACTTTGACTGCGACGTGGCGAAAGCGGACGGCCGACCGCCACTTGTGGGAACGGGCCATGCCCGTGATTTCGCGGGCATGGACTGGGCGTCCCCGCCCGCTCCCACAGGTACTGCATCGATGGCCGCTTTTGCCTTGTAGTTACCCGTACGCATGCCCAGAAAGATCGTGAACAGGCTCTTAGGTGTCAGCTCAGTGAGTCCAGGCCCAAAGCCTTGACGCAAGCCTGTAGCGAGCGACGCTGGGTGTCGGCGTACAGACTCAGTTCGTCCTGCACGCTGGCGCCCAGGGCTGCCTGGAAGTCCGCCTGGTTCGAGTCGACGGTGTAGTCGGTCTGCGCGCCTTCCCCGAGGTTGGACTGAAAGATCCCGGCAGCGCTGACCGGCAGAAAGTCTTCGTAAACCAGCGGCTCGAAGCGCACATGACCAGCTTCGATCAGGGCATCCAGTTGCTGCGGGCGCTCCTCCTGCAACGCCGCGGCGATACCTGCGGGCGTGGCGAAGTAGCGGAAGTAGGCCAGGCCATCGCGGCGCATGGCCTCATGATCGTCGGGGAAGGCCTGGAAGTGTTCGGCCATCAGCGCGTCGTAGCGCTCGGCATTGGCTTCGCTCGGCGTTTCGCCCAGGGCCTCGCGGGCGCTGTCGAGCAGGCGGTCGTAGAGTTCGCGACCTTTGGGCGTCAGTGCCGCGCCGCGCTGTTCGATCTCGCCGAAACGGGCGGTATGGCTACCCTGCGGGCCATCCTGGCCGACGAAGGCCACCGCCTCCTGCAGCGCCTTGAAGCTGGTCTGGCGCAGCAGGATCGGACAGTTGCGCCGCGGCGGCCCTTCGATCACCGCCTTGGCAGTGATGCCGTGGCGCGGCATGCCGGCCTGAATCGCGTCGATATCCAGGGTGCGCGGTGTCAGGTGATTGATGTGTGGCCCCTTGAACGCCACCACATCGGCGATCAGACGATGCTGGTCATGCAACCGCCGATACTGCTCGGCACTGACCGTCGCCTGGGTGTGCCAGCGGAACGTCTCCAGTGCCTCGCCGACGAACTCGTCCGCCTCGCCAGCCAGCAGGCCGCCAGCGGCCTCGCACTGCTCGATCAGCTCGATGGCACGCGGGGTGAAGATGCGTCGCCTGGCCAGCAATTCGGCGGCCATGCCGCGCAATCCGGCATCTTCGATCAGCTCCAGACGCAGCAGCGAAGTGAACACCCGGAACGGGCTGGCCTGCAGCGACGCTTCATGGGTGGCGCGAAACGCCGTCGAGTGCACCGGCACCCCTGCCGGGGCCAGGTCGTAATAGCCCACCGGCTGCATGCCCATCACCGCGAACAACCGGCGAATGGTCGACAGTTCATCGGCGGTGCCGAGGCGAATGGCACCGTGGCGCTCCACGTCCAACCGCTCGATCTCGCCGGTAACGCGCAGATGCTCGGCAACCTCGGGCTGGCCCTGCATGACCTGCGCATTGGTCTGCGCCACCAGCTCCAGTAGCTTGCCGTAGAGCGGTACTTCGCTCCGGTACAGATCGGACATGGCACGGGAAAACTGCGCACGGATACTGTCCGGGCTGACGAACGCGGAGGTGTGCATGGTGAGTGGTTTCTCCCTCGAATCAGAGCCGGCGGCCGGCTGCCACCTGATCAGGATTCTGCGCAGCCCGACCCAGCCTGGCAACCGACATCTCGTCAGCTTTTCATTCCGCCAGGGAATGCTGCACCACGATCATCGACGCTTGGCGCTTTCCACCCCGGCCCTGTCCAGCACCCACTCGACCAGCGCCCGGACCTTCGGCAACTCCAGCGACTGCTCGGCGCAGGCGATGTAGTGCGCACCGTCGCTGACCTTCAGGTGCTGCCAGGGGATCACCAGCTTGCCTTCGGCCAGCTCGTCCTCGACCAGAAAACGCGGTACCAGAGCCACCCCACAACCGTCCTGGGCAGCGCGTATGCACATATAGAAGGTGTCGAAACGCGGGCCGTGGTAACTGTACTCGGTATCGATGCCCTGCTCGTCGAACCACTGGTGCCAGGCTTCCGGCCGTGAAGCGCATTGCAGCAATACCAGAGAGGTCAGGTCCCCGGCGCTGGTGAACGCTGCGGTTGGCAGGATCGACGGCGCGCAGACCGCGATCACGTCCTCGCCGAACAGCTCGGTGCATACCGCGCCGGGCCAGGTGCCGTTGCCGTAGAAGAACGCCACGTCGGCCTTGGCCTGGACCAGATCGAAGGGCTCCAGCTCATTGCGGATATCCAGATGAATGTTCGGGTGCGCCCTGGAAAACCCCTTGAGGTTGGGGATCAGCCAGCGCACCCCGAAGGTGGGCTGGGTCGATACCCGCAGCACCTCGGTCTCGCCGCCGTAGGAAAGGATGTAGCGGCTGGAGATATCGACCTGGGTGAGTATCTTGTCGACCTCGGCCAGATACAGCTCGCCCGCGGGGGTCAGTTGCAGGCGCCGGCGAATGCGATGGAAGAGCAGATGCTGGAGCATCTCCTCGAGTTGCGCGACCTGCTTGCTGACCGCGCTCTGGGTCAGGTGCAGCTCCTCGGCGGCACGGGTGAAGCTCATGTGCCGGGCTGCCGACTCGAAACACTGCAGGGCGGCCATGGTGGGAAGCAGGCGTTTGGACATGAACACTCCGAGAACTCGTGCAGCGATGGTTCATTCTCCGAGGGAATGATGTGGTGCGTAAAGGTCGTTTGTTCGAAAAAAACATTCGGGTCGATACTGCGTGAAGTCACTGCAAACGACGCCCCTATTCAGAGCCTGCCGATGATCGGGCACCCAGCACGCCAGATCTTCACCAGGCTGCAACGCAGGAGAGAACGATGGTTGGTCAACTGCTAGAACGCCTCGGTGTACAACCACACACCTTTCAGGGCGGCGAACATGCCGTTTACACGCCGATCGACGGCAGCCAGATCGCCGGCGTACGCCTGGAAAGCGCCGAAGCGGTGCGCGCCAAGATCGCTACTGGCCACCAGGCGTTTCTGGCCTGGCGTGACGTGCCAGCCCCCCGGCGTGGCGAGCTGGTGCGCATCTTCGGCGAGGTGCTGCGCGAGCATAAGGCCGAGCTGGGCGAGCTGGTGTCCATCGAGGCCGGCAAGATCACCCAGGAAGGCCTCGGCGAAGTGCAGGAGATGATCGACATCTGCGACTTCGCCGTCGGCCTGTCGCGCCAGCTGTACGGCCTGACCATCGCCTCCGAACGTCCCGGCCACCATATGCGTGAAACCTGGCATCCGCTGGGTGTGGTCGGGGTGATCAGCGCCTTCAATTTCCCGGTCGCGGTCTGGGCCTGGAATACCACCCTGGCGCTGGTAGCCGGTAATGCGGTGATCTGGAAGCCCTCGGAAAAGACTCCGCTGACCGCCCTCGCCTCCCAGGCGCTGTTCGACAAGGCGCTGAAGCGGTTCGGCGACGCGCCGCAAGGCCTGGCACAGTTGATCATCGGCGATCGTGAGGCGGGCGAGGCGCTGGTCGACGATGCTCGCGTGCCACTGATCAGCGCCACCGGCAGCACGCGCATGGGCCGCGAGGTCGGGCCGCGAGTGGCAGCGCGCTTCGGTCGCAGCATCCTCGAACTGGGCGGCAACAACGCGATGATCCTGGCGCCCAGCGCCGATCTCGACCTCGCCGTGCGCGGCATTCTGTTCAGCGCCGTCGGCACCGCCGGGCAGCGCTGCACCACGCTGCGCCGCCTGATCGCCCACCGCTCGATCAAGGACGAGGTGGTCACCCGCCTCAAGGCGGCCTACGGCAAGGTGCGCATCGGCGACCCGCGCCAGGACAATCTGGTCGGCCCGCTGATGGACAAACAGGCCTTCGACGCCACGCAGAGCGCACTGGCCCGCGCCCGCGACGAAGGCGGCACGGTATTCGGCGGCGAGCGCCAGTTGCAGGATCGTTACCCGGATGCCTACTACGTCAGCCCGGCCATCGTCGAGATGCCCGGGCAGACCGACGTCGTACGCCATGAAACCTTCGCGCCCATCCTCTACGTGCTGAGCTACGACGAGTTCGAGGATGCCCTGCACCTGAACAATGACGTGCCCCAGGGCCTGTCGTCGTGCATCTTCACCCTCGACGTGCGTGAAGCCGAGCGCTTCCAGAGTGCCTCGGGCAGCGACTGCGGCATCGCCAACGTGAATATCGGCACCAGCGGTGCGGAAATCGGCGGCGCCTTCGGTGGCGAAAAGGAAACCGGTGGCGGTCGCGAATCCGGCTCCGACGCCTGGAAGGCCTACATGCGCCGGCAGACCAACACCGTCAATTACTCGCGCCAGCTACCCCTGGCCCAGGGCATCGTTTTCGACTGAGCGAGGTCGCGCCATGCGTCAATTGCAGCATGCCTGTCTGTGGGAAACGCTCACGCCGCGCGAATCATTGTCCGGGCCGCTGAATGGCGATGCGCAGGCAGATGTCTGCATCATCGGCGCCGGCATCACCGGGCTGTCGGCCGCCTTGCACTTGCTCGAACAGGGGCGCACGGTCTGCGTGCTCGACGCCCATGAAGTGGGCCACGGCGGCTCGGGGCGCAACGTCGGCCTGGTGAATGCCGGTACCTGGATCAAGCCCGATGATGTCGAGGCGACCCTGGGCCAGCGCCACGGCAGCCGCCTCAACGAGGTGCTCGGCCAGGCACCCGCTGCGGTGTTCGCGCAGATCCGGCGCCTCGGCATCGACTGCCAGGCACGCAACGACGGCACCCTGCACATGGCGCACAACGCCGCCGGCCTGGCCGACCTCAAGGATCGCGAAGCGCAGTGGCGGCGGCGCGGTGCCGATGTCGAACTGCTTACGGGAGCGGCCTGTGCCGACTACTGCGGCACCGACAGGATCACCGGCGCCCTGCTCGACCGCCGGGCCGGCACCATCAACCCCATGGCCTACACCATGGGCCTGGCCAGGGCGGTCATGCGCCTCGGCGGCCGCATCCACCAACACTCGCCGGTCAAGGCACTGACCCGCAGTGGTGATGCCTGGCAGGTGCGCAGCGGCCAGGGCGCGGTGAACGCACAGAAGGTGATCATCTCCACGGGCGCCTACACCGAGGGCGAATGGACGCAGCTGCAGCGTCACTACTTCCGCGGCTATTACTACCAGGTCGCCTCGGTACCGCTGCAGGGCGCCGCAGCCGATCAGGTGCTGCGCCACGGCCAGGGCTCCTGGGACACGCGCACGGTGCTCAGCAGCATCCGCCGCGACGCCGATGGCCGCCTGCTGCTGGGCAGCATGGGGCGCGCCAACAACAAGCCGGACTGGTTCATCCGCGGCTGGGCCGACCGCATCCAGCAGCACTACTTCCCGGAGTTGGGCAAGGTCGAGTGGCAACTGCACTGGACCGGCTGCATCGACTTCACCCCCGATCACCTGATGCGCCTGTTCGAGCCTGCTCACGGGCTGATCGCGGTCACCGGCTACAACGGCCGCGGCAACACCACGGGCACGGTGGTCGGCAAGGCCCTGGCCCAGTTCCTGTTGAGCGACGACAGCGCAGCGCTGCCCATCCCTTTCTCACCCATGCAGGCACTGCGCGGCGCAGAGCTGCGCAGCAGCATGTACGAGACCGGTTTCTCGCTGTATCACGCCGGCCAGTGCCTGAGGGTCATTCTCTGAGCCACCTCGAAGCGGCGGTCCAATAGCCCCATCATGGTCAGCCACCCTGCACGAGCTGGGCAGGCGTTGCAGGCCTGAGGCCCAATCGCCGGCGAGCCGGCTCCTGCAGGATCCGGGTTATCGCCAGTGCGTAGGAGCTGGCTTGCCGGCGATGAGAACTTGCCGTGCCCAGGCGTTGCGGCGTGAAAAGCAGGCATGACAACCGCTGCATCCATCGGCACTATCATTGGCTCATCGACAGCAATGGAATGCCTGCATGCCCCTTCCCACCCTGAGCACCCCTCGCCTGCTTCTGCAGCCTCTGCAACTGGCGGACGCCGAGCAGATTCAGCCGCTGTTCGCCCACTGGGAAGTGGTGCGCTACCTCAATAGCCGCGTGCCATGGCCCTACCCGCCCGATGGCGCGTTGACCTACCTGCGTGACGTCGCCCTGCCTGCGATGGCCAGCGGCGGCGAATGGCACTGGACGTTGCGCCCGGTCAAGGATGCCGAGCGGGTGATCGGCGTCATCAGTCTGATGGATGCGCCAGACAACAACCGGGGGTTCTGGATCGCCCCGGCCTGGCAGCGCCAGGGCCTGATGAGCGAAGCCTGTGCGGCGGTCAATCGCTACTGGTTCGAGGTGTTGGAGCGGCCGCTGATGCGTGTGCCCAAGGCCGTGGCCAACAGGGCCTCGCAACGCCTTTCGGAACGCGAGGGGATGTGCCTGGTGGAAACCGGCGAGAGCGATTACGTCTCTGGCCGGCTGCCTTCGCAGATCTGGGAAATCAGCCGTGAAGAATGGCGGCGGCAACAGAGCTGATCTGCTGCCCAACAGGCTAGAGAGGTTGCGGCTTGAGCGGCCTGGAGAAGTGATAGGTGGTCACGCAGCACAGCAGCAAACCGCCGATACCGAGCATACCGCCAACGATACCGACATTGGCCACGCCCAGCTGGCTGCTCACCAGGCTGCCGAGCAAGGCGCCGCCGCCGATGCCGATATTGAAGATGCCGGAAAACAGCGCCATGGCCACATCGGTGGCGTCCGACGCCAGGTTCAGCACCTTGGCCTGCAGGGCCAGGCCGAAGCACATCATGGCGATGCCCCAGACCACGCTGAGGGTCGCCAGGTAGGCGTGCTCGCGGGCCACTGGCAGCAGGAACAGCATGCACAGGCTCAGCACGCTGATCGCCGCGATCACGAAACCGCGCGGGTAGCGTGCGCTGTAGCGGCTGAACAGGATGGAGCCGATGATGCCCGCACAGCCGAACAACAGCAGCAGCACGGTGATCATGTCGCCAGCGATGCCCGCAACCTCCAGGGCGAACGGCTCGATGTAGGTATACGCGGTGAAGTGGGCGGTGATCACCAGCGCGGTGAGCACGTACACGGTGACCAGTGCCGGGCGCTTGAACAGCACCGGCAGGCTGCGCAGCGAGCCGGAGTTCTGGCTGGGCAGCAGCGGCAGGTTCTTCATCAGGCACAGCACCACCACGCCCGCCACCACGGCGATCACGGTAAAGGTCGTGCGCCAGCCCAGCACCTCGCCGATCACGCGGCCCAGAGGAATGCCCAGCACCATGGCCAGCGCGCTACCGGTCGCCAGCAGGCCGAGGGCTTGCGCCTGCTTGCCTTCGGGTGCCACGCGGACCGCCAGGGACGCGGTAATCGCCCAGAACAGCGCGTGCGCCAGGGCGATCCCGATACGGCTGACCATCAGCACGCTGAAGCTCCAGGCGATGCCCGACAGGACGTGGCTGGCGATGAACAGCATGAACACGAAAGCCAGCAGCTTGCGCCGCTCGATATTACGCGTCAGCAGCATCAGCGGCAGCGACGCCAGAGCCACCACCCAGGCATAGATGGTCAGCATCAGGCCGACACTCGCGGTGGTCATGTCGAAGCTGTGGCCGATCTGGCTCAGCAAACCCACCGGCACGAATTCGGTGGTGTTGAAGATGAAGGCGCCCAGCGCCAGTGCAATCACGCTCAGCCAGCTACCGCTATGCGCCTGCTCGGGTGTGTTCATTCGGGTGATATCCGCCCTTGGGGAACGCTTCAGCTACAACGGCCTTTCGCCCGCGGCCCGAATGGCAGCGAGCGGCTGTAGGAAGAGAACGAAAAAATGGAGCCCCCATACACGACGAACACGCACACGGCAGCTCGCGCTCCCGGGGCGATGAACGCGGGGAGTGGCGGATGCGGAGAGCGGAAAATTATAGGTATGGGGATGGCCTGCGACGGCGATTCTACGCTCGGCCAGGCACCTCGACAATACGCTCGGGAAGGCGTTGTAAGGGCGGGCGATGGCTGCTCTTCAGAACGAGCATCGATTGCCGTTTACGAACGTGGAAAGAGGTAGTTTCAAGGCAGAAGCGGACATCGATGCAGTACCTGTGGGAACGGGCCATGCCCGTGATTTTTTCGCGGGCATGGCCCGCTCCCACAAGTAGAGGCCTACGAACGCGTCCTCCACTTACCAGCCCTAATCCGGCACTTCCACGCTGATATGAATCGCATCATGGCGCCAGTACTCGAGGTCGCAATCGATAAGGCGGCCGCGCTGGTCGCGGTTGACCCGGACGATGCGCAACGCCGGACTGCCGGGCGCTACCTTCAGCGCCGCGGCGGCGTCGGCATGCAGTGCGGTGGGCACCATGTCGAAACGTACCCGGCCGTAGTGCACGTCGTACTCGCTGGCATACAGCTCGGTCAGCGACCGGGTCAGGTCGTAGTCGAGGATGCCGGGAAAATAGTCGGGGTTCAGGTAATGCTCGACATACAGCACCAGACGCCCGTCGATGCGCCGCGCCCGGCGGATCTGGTAGACGCTGGACAGCCCGGACAAGCCCAGCAACTGGCAGACCTGCGAGTGGGCCGGCATCAACCGCGCACTCAATACTTCGGTGGCGGGCACCCTGCCCTGCTCGGCGACCATGGCGTGAAAGTGGGTGCGCACCAGCGGGTTGTAGGCGACCCGCGCTGGCGAGACGAACCAGCCGCGGCGCTCTTCGCGGTACACCACGCCCTGGGCTTCCAGTTGCCCCAGCGCCTCACGCAGGGTGATCCGCGTAGTGTCGAACAATTCGCTCAGGCGGCGCTCGGCCGGCAGTTTGGCACCGGCAGGCAGCAGGCCATGCTCGATCTGTTCCTGCAACGCCCGGCAAATGGTGGTGACGGCCCGTGGCGTGTCGTCGCGCATCACGCTGATTCCTTTTGGACTAGACCAGCCCCATTACGGGGCAGGTAACAGCCATCGACTGGCTGCAATGCTCGCCTGCAAGCCTAGGCAAAGCGGATGACCGGCAGATGACAGGCTGCTTTCAAGCACGCCCCATGCCAGTGACAAGCCCGCCAATTCAAAGGCTTAACCTGGTCTACGCTTGCTGAGCGGGGCCTCGTCGCGAGCCCCGGATGTGCGCGGCGGCCATGCCGACACAAAACTGTCATTGGCACCGCCTACATTGGCTTGGGTCTTGCTGATCTAGACCAACCCTCAACGCAAAGGAGTTTCCAATGAAACAACTGCTACTGGCATCGCTGATGGGCAGCGCCATCGCTCTGGCCTCCCAGGCCATGGCCGCCGAGACGGATATAACTGCACTGGAACAGGCCGCACGCAAAGAAGGCGCCGTGAACAGCGTCGGCATGCCGGACAGTTGGGCCAACTGGAAGGACACCTGGCAGGACCTGAGCGACAAGTATGGCCTCAAGCACATGGACACCGACATGAGCTCGGCCCAGGAAATCGCCAAGTTCGCCGCCGAAAAAGACAACGCCAGCGCCGATATCGGTGACGTGGGCGCCGCCTTCGGCCCGATCGCCGTGCAGCAGGGCGTGACTCAGCCCTACAAACCGACCACCTGGAGCCAGATTCCTGAGTGGGCCAAGGACGCCGACGGCCACTGGATGCTCGCCTACACCGGCTCCATCGCCTTCATCATCAACAAGCAACTGGTCAAGGACGCCCCGAAAAGCTGGGCCGACCTGAAAACCGGCAAGTACCGCGTGGCCATCGGCGACGTCAGCGCCGCCGCCCAGGCCGTCAACGGCGTGCTGGCTGCGGCCATCGCCAACGGTGGCGACGAGAAGAACATCCAGCCGGGTCTGGACTACTTCGCCGAGATCGCCGAACAGGGGCGCCTGTCGCTGGCCAACCCGACCATCCAGACCCTGGAAAAAGGCGAAGTGGAAGTCGGCATCGTCTGGGACTTCAACGGCCTGAGCTACCGCGACCAGATCGACCCGAACCGCTTCGAAGTGCTGATTCCTTCCGATGGCTCGGTGATCTCCGGTTACACCACCATCATCAACAAGTACGCCAAGAACCCTAACGCCGCCAAGCTGGCCCGCGAGTACATCCTCAGCGACGCCGGGCAGATCAACCTGGCCAAGGGCAACGCCCGCCCGATCCGCGCCGAGCACCTGACCCTGCCGGCTGAAGTGCAGGCCAAGCTGCTGCCCAACGAGCAGTACGCCAAGGTCAAACCGATCAAGGACGCCGCCGCCTGGGAAACGACCTCGAAAACCCTGCCGCAGCTGTGGCAGGAAAACGTGATCATCAATATGGAGTAAGCGAGGCCGCAGCACGTAGGGTGGACCGGGGCGCGTAGCTGGCGTTTTATCCGTCCACCATTTTGATATCCCAGTGGTGGATGAAAGAAGCGTCATCCACCCTACTCCTCCAGGATTACCCATGCCGTCCAAGGTCATCCTCGTCATTCTCGACGGCCTCAACTACGAGGTCGCTCGGCATGCGCTCGGCCATCTGCAGGCGTATCGCGCCGCTGGCCGTGCAGCGCTGTACAAACTCGAGTGCGAGCTGCCTTCGCTGTCCAGGCCGCTCTACGAGTGCATTCTCACTGGCGTGACACCGATCGACAGCGGCATCGTGCACAACAACGTGGTGCGCCTGAGCCATCAACGCAGCGTGTTCCACTATGCCCGCGCCGCCGGCCGGAGCACTGCGGCTGCCGCTTACCACTGGATGAGCGAGCTGTACAACCGTGCGCCCTTCGTGGCGGCCCGTGACCGCCATACCCGTGATAGCGAGCTGCCGATCCAGCACGGACATTTCTATTACGTCGACCACTACCCGGACTCGCACCTGTTCGACGATGCCGAGAGCCTGCGCCTCGCGCATGCGCCGGATTTTCTGCTGGTGCACCCGATGAACATCGACGACGCCGGCCACAAGCACGGCCTCGACAGCAGCCAGTACCGCAACGCGGCGCGGGTCGCCGACATCCTGCTGGCCGGCTACCTGCAGACCTGGCTGGACGCCGGCTATCAGGTACTGGTGACCGCCGACCACGGCATGAACGATGACCGCTCGCACAACGGTCTGCTGGCCGAGGAGCGTGAAGTGCCGCTGTTCGTGCTCGGCGATGCCTTCAGCCTCGACGAGACCGCGACCCCGACGCAACTGGAGCTTTGCGGCACCCTCTGCGAGCTGCTCGGCGTTCCCCATGACAAACCTTCGTGCCCGGAGTTGTTGAAATGAGCACCACCCGCAAACCACGGGGCAAATGGCTGGCACTGCTGTGCCTGCTGCCCTTCGCGGTGTTCTTCATCGCCTTTCAGATCGCCCCGCTGGTATGGGTGGCGCTCAACAGCCTGAACACGCCGGATGGCTGGGGCCTGGGCAATTTCGAGAAGGCGTTTTCCTCGAAGTTCTACATGCAGGCGGTCAAGCACAGCCTGCAGATCGCTTTCTGGTCGAGCCTGTTCGGCATGCTCATCGCCATCATCGGCAGCTACTCGCTGCGCCAGGTGGATTCGAAACTGCGTGACTTCGTCATCGCCTTTTCCAACATGACCAGCAACTTCGCCGGGGTACCGCTGGCCTTCGCCTTCATCATCCTGCTCGGTTTCAACGGTGCGCTGACCCTGCTGCTGATCCAGGCCGGACTGATCGAGAGCTTCAACCTGTACTCGAAGAATGGCCTGATCGTGCTCTACACCTACTTCCAGATCCCCCTCGGCGTGCTGCTGCTCTACCCCGCCTTCGACGCCCTGCGCCAGGACTGGCGCGAGTCGGCAGCCCTGCTCGGCGCTGGCACCTGGGACTTCTGGCGGCATATCGGCCTGCCGGTGCTGACGCCGGCGCTGCTCGGCACTTTCGTGATTCTCCTGGCCAATGCCCTGGGCGCCTACGCCACGGTGTATTACCTGACCACCGGCAACTTCAACGTGCTGCCGATCCGCATCGCCGCGATGATTTCCGGGGACATTTCCCTCGATCCGAACATGGCCAGCACCCTGGCGATGATCCTCGTCGGCCTGATGGCAGCGATCACCCTCGTCCACCAGTTGCTGCTGCGAAGGAGCTACCATGTCCCGCGCTAACAGGCCGTTTAAAAACGTAGGCGAGGCCGCCGATGCGAGGCAAAAACAGGCGAAAAAGCGGAGTTTACTAAAAGTAAATGAGCATTTTGAGCCTGGTTTTAACGAAGCAGCGGCAACGCAGGTAGTTTTTAAACCGCCTGTGAAAGTGCCTGCTGCCAGCCTTTACCACCGCGTGGTGGTCTGGGTGCTGTTCCTGATCTTGCTGCTGCCGCTGGCCGGCACCCTGCTCTACTCGCTGTCCACCAGCTGGTCGGCAACCATCCTGCCGGACGGCCTGACGTTCAAGTGGTACCTGGAGCTCTGGGGAGAGCCGCGCTTCCTCAAGGCGTTCGGCCAATCGCTGCTGGTCTGCTTCGGCGCCCTGGCACTCTCGGTGCTGTTGATCCTGCCACTGCTGTTCGTCGTGCATTACCACTTCCCCAAGCTCGATGCGCTGATGAACGTGCTGATCCTGCTGCCGTTCGCCGTGCCGCCGGTGGTGTCCGCCGTGGGCCTGCTGCAGCTCTACGGCTCCGGGCCGCTAGCGATGGTCGGTACGCCGTGGATCCTGATCGGCTGCTACTTCACCATCGCCCTGCCGTTCATGTACCGGGCCATCACCAACAACCTGCAGGCGATCAACCTGCGTGACCTGATGGACGCCGCCCATCTGCTCGGCGCCAGCACCTGGAAAGCCGCCTTTCTGGTGGTGCTGCCCAACCTGCGCAAGGGTTTGATGGTGTCGCTGTTCCTGTCCTTCAGCTTCCTGTTCGGCGAGTTCGTGTTCGCCAACCTGCTGGTCGGCACACGCTATGAAACCCTGCAGGTCTACCTCAACAACATGAAGAACAGCAGTGGCCACTTCAACAGCGCCCTGGTGATCTCCTACTTCTTTTTCGTCCTGGTGTTCACCTGGGCGGCCAATCGACTGAACAGGGACAAGGCATGAGCTTCCTGAGCATCCAGAACCTGCACAAAAGCTACGGCGGCACCTCGATCTTCAGCGACATCAACGCCGAGATCGAGCAAGGCGAATTCGTCACCCTGCTGGGCCCATCGGGCTGCGGCAAATCCACCCTGCTGCGTTGTATCGCCGGCCTCACCGAGGTCAACGGTGGCAAGATCCTGCTCGCCGGCGAAGACCTGGTGCCCCTGGCGCCACAGAAGCGCGGCATCGGCATGGTGTTCCAGAGCTACGCGCTGTTCCCCAACATGACCGCCGCGCAGAACGTCGCTTTCGGCCTGCGCATGCAGAAGATCGGCAAGGACGAATCCGCCGGGCGCGTGCAGGAAGCCCTGGCCATGGTCGAGCTTGGCGACTATGCCGACCGCTACCCGCATCAGCTCTCCGGTGGCCAGTGCCAGCGCGTCGCGCTGGCCCGCTCGCTGGTCACCCGCCCACGCCTGCTGCTGCTCGACGAGCCGCTGTCGGCGCTCGACGCACGCATCCGCAAACACCTGCGCGAGCAGATCCGCAGCATCCAGCAGGAGCTTGGTCTGACCACGATTTTCGTCACTCACGATCAGGAAGAGGCGCTGGTGATGAGCGACCGTATCTTCCTGATGAACGCCGGGCGCATCGTCCAGAGCGGCGACGCGGAAACCCTCTACACCGCTCCCGCCAACGCCTTCGCGGCAGGCTTCATCGGCAACTACAACCTGCTCGACGCGGCCACCGCCAGCCGCCTGCTCGGCTATCCGATCAGCAGCCAGGTGGCCATCCGCCCGGAAGCCATCGTGCTCGGCCAGGGCACCATCGCAGCGCGGATTCGCAGTCACAGCCTGCTCGGTAATATCATTCGCTACCGGGTGGAAGCCGAAGGCGTTGAGCTGCTGGTCGACGTGCTCAATCGCAGCGCCGACGACCTGCATGCCGACGGCCATCCGGTCTCATTGGATATCGCGGCGAATGCCGTAAAAGAGGTGGGATAGGGTCTGTTCACCTTTCAGCACGAGCCGCGTTGCAGCGAGAACTTTCACCCGGTTAGGCGCAAGACGCAGGCAATGGCTGAACCAGCTTCACATCGTGTCACGACAGCGGGTGAAACTTCCCGCGCAACCCCTTGGGACGGGCCTATTTTTTCGCGATACTGCGTTTCTCGCTGACTCATTTGGCCCACCAAACTTCGCAACTCGCGCCTTGCCTCGCAAAAGAATAGGCGCCGGCGCGGTCGTACTGAAAGGAAAACAGACCCTCATGGCCCTGGCAATTTTCGATCTCGACGAAACCCTGATCAATGGCGACTGTGCCAGCTTGTGGAGCGAGCACATGGCAACGCTCGGCTGGGTCGACGGAGAAAGCTTCATCGCCAAGGATCATCAGCTGATGGCGCTGTACGCCGAAGGCAAACTGGCGATGGAGGACTACATGACCTTCAGCCTGTCGCCGCTGGTGGGGCGCACGCCGGAAGAAGTCGCCTTCGTCGTCGAGCCCTTCGTGGAAGACGTGATCGAACCGATCTTCTTCAGCGACGCCACCCGCTGCCTGGCCAACCACCGCGCAGCCGGCGACCGCATCCTGATCATCTCCGCCTCGGCGCACTTTCTGGTCAGCGCCATCGCCGAACGGCTCAAGGTCGAGGAAGTGCTGGCCATCGACCTGCACGAGGAGTACGGCCACTACAGTGGCAAGACCGTGGGCGTGCTGACCTACCGTGAAGGCAAGGTCACCCGCCTGCATGCCTGGCTGGAAGAACACGGCGAAAGCCTGGAAGGCGCCTACTTCTACTCCGACTCACGCAACGACCTGCCGCTGCTGCAACGGGTCGACAAGCCCCACGCGGTGAACCCCGATCCGGCACTGCGCGAGCATGCCGAGCGCGAAGGCTGGCCGATCCTGAGCTGGTCTTGAAGTCGCTTGGAAGCTGCTCATGATCTTTCGAAGCAGCTTCCAGCCATCCCAGATCAATAGCCGCAATAAGGCGCTAGCGGACCTTCGACTTGGTGGGCTAAAGCCCACCCTACAGCCGCGCATCTAGCCGTAGGGTGGGCTTTAGCCCACCAATTGTCCCCCGACTACGAACGGCTGCTATCGCCTCGAAGTAGCCCCTGCAGCGTGTCAGAAAAGGCCGTGAGCAGCCTAGAACGTGACACCCGCGATCAGCGCAATGTTGCTGTAGGGCCGGCACTCACCCGTACGGATCTGCACCCGAGCCCTGGCACAGGCGACCTTGAGCTCGTCGTGGCTGACCAATTGGCGCTCGCCCAGCTCGCCTTGGGCGGTCAGAGACTCGATGGCCTCAAG
The DNA here is from genome assembly GCF_052958135.1 of Pseudomonas sp. SZ40. Lineage (NCBI taxonomy): Bacteria > Pseudomonadati > Pseudomonadota > Gammaproteobacteria > Pseudomonadales > Pseudomonadaceae > Pseudomonas > Pseudomonas sp. SZ40. The sequence continues at coordinate 26,481 of NZ_JBQWIF010000038.1, forward strand.
CGCCAGTGGCGCCACGTCCAGGGTTTCCCGGGCCAGCAGATGGCCCTGCACCTGCATCTCGCTGAGCACCACCCGCAGGGTGGTGACGAAGTCCGGCACTCCGGCGGTCAGGGCCAGGTCGATGCACGGGGTGCCCGGCGGCACCGGCATGCCGGCATCGCCGATGACGATGATGTCGCCATGGCCGAGCCGGGCGATGGCGGCGGAAAGCGCAGCGTTGAGCAGGGGCGTCTTCTTCATGCAGGCAACTCGTGACGGTAAGGAATCGAGGGTTGTGCGCCGGGCCGGGTGACGGCCAGTGCAGCGGCTTGCTGGCCCAGGCCGATGGCCGCTTCCAGCGACTGCCCGGCAGCCAGGGCGGCGGCGAAACCACCGACGAAGGTATCGCCAGCGGCCGTGGTATCCACGGCCACCACCGGGGCCACGGCGAAATGCGCGTGCCGCTCGCCATCGGCGTAGAGCACGCCCTGGGCGCCCAGGGTGATCAGCACACGGCGAGCACCGGCCTGCAGCAGCCGTTGCGCAGCGTGCAGGGCCGACTCGGGCGAGTCCACCGGCAGGCCGGTGAGTGCCGCGGCCTCGCTTTCATTGGGGATCAGATAATCGGCCAGCCCGTACCAGTGGGCTGGCAGCGGCCCACTGGCGGGCGCCGGATTGAGGATCACCGTGCAGCCGGCCTCGCGGCCACGGATCATGGCCGCCTCGACGGTGGCTTGCGGCACTTCCAGTTGCACCACCAGCACCTGAGCGGCAGCGAGCAGCGCCGCCTGCGCATCGAGGTGAGCAGGCGTCAGGGCACCGTTGCCACCTGCGACGATGACAATGGCGTTCTGGCCCGCGTCATCCACCAGAATCGAGGCGATCCCCGTCGGCACGCCCTCGATCTCGCTGACCGCCGTGCAATCGATACTTTCCACGAGCAACGCGGTACGCAAGCGTGCGCCGTAGGCATCGGCACCGACACAGCCGATCATCGCCACCTGCGCGCCGAGGCGTGCCGCAGCGACCGCCTGGTTGGCGCCCTTGCCGCCCGCAGCCGTGGCGAAGTCATGCCCGGCCAGGGTTTCCCCACCACGCGGCAGGCGCGGCGCACGCACGATCAGGTCCATGTTCAAACTGCCCACTACCACCAGATTGCCTTGCATCTGTTCCCGCTCCTCAGGACGCCGCTGCGCCCACTGGATAATCTTCAGCCGCCAGCGACGGCGGTGGACTCGCGCACCATCAGGGTCGGTTCGAGCAGCCATTGTTCGGCATCGAGTTCCGGGGTACGCACCCGCTGCAGCAAGCGCTCGGCAGCGCGCTCGCCGAGCTGGCCGATGTGCTGGCCGACGGTGGTCAGGGCCGGATGCAAGTAGCGACTCACTTCGATGTCGTCGAACCCCACCAGTGACAGCTCCTGGGGCACCCGCACACCACGCTCCGCGGCAGCGCGCAGCACGCCGAGGGCGATCATGTCGTTACCGGCGAAAATTGCCGTCGGCCGCGCCTCACCGCTCAGCAGGCCAAGCGCCGTGGCGTACCCCGCCGGGCTGGTGAAGGCACAGTGGGTTGGCTCGGCAGCTGGCAAGCCTGCCTCGACCAGCGCCCGTTGATAGCCCGCCACCCGCAACTGCGCCACCTGGGTATCCACGGGCCCGGCGATGCAGGCGATGCGCCGATGGCCGAGTTCGAGCAGATGCCGGGTCGCCAGATAGCCGCCCTGCTCATGATCGATCTGCAGGCGATCCGCACTGACCCCGTCCAGGGACCGGTCGACCAGCATCAACGGCAGCTTTACAGCTGCCAGGGCCTGGGCGAAGGCCGCGTCGCGGGTCACGGTGGCGACGATCAGGCCATCGATACGGCGCTCCAGCAACACCCGCAGGTAACGCAACTGCTTGGCACCGTCGTCATCGGAATTGCACAGGATCACGCTGTAGCCGTTGCGCTCGGCGTGATCCTCGATGCCCCGCGCCAACTCGGCGAAATAGGGGTTGCTGGCATTCGGTACCAGCAGCCCAAGGGTACCGGTGGCACGGACTCTCAGCGACCGCGCCACGCCACTGGGCACATAGCCCAGCTCGGCGATCGCCGCCTGCACCTTGTCGCGTGCGCTGTCGCTGACCGGGCGCGTGCCGTTCACCACGTGGGAAACCGTGGTGTAGGAAATACCGGCGCGTGCGGCGACGTCCTTGATGGTAGCCATGAACGATCAGGCCCTACGCTTGGCGCGATAGCTGCGGTAGGTGTCGAGGATCACCGCCACCACGATCACCGCACCGGTGATGATCCGTTTGGTTGGCTCGCTGGCGCCGATCTGCGCCAGCCCTGCGGCCAGTACGGAAATGATCAGCACACCGAAAAAGGTGCTGATCACCGAACCACGGCCGCCCATCAGGCTGGTGCCACCGATCACCACGGCTGCGATCACTTGCAACTCCAGGCCGGAACCGGCATTCGGGTCGGCCGCCTCCAGGCGCGAAATCTGGAACAGTGCCGCCAGCCCGGCGAGCAGGCCCATCAGCGCGAACACCGAGACCTTGTAGGGTTTGGGGTTGATGCCGGCCAGGCGCACCGCCTCTTCGTTGGTGCCGATGGCCACCAGATAGCGGCCGAACACGCTGCGTGTCAGCAGCAGGTGCGCAGCGAGGATCACCAGCAACGCGATGACGAACGACGGCGAGATACCTGCAGCGAACGGCGTCGACAGCCAGGCGTAGGCGTCGCCGATGTAAGCGGTGCGCGAGTCGGTGAGCTGGTAGGCCAGGCCACGGGCCATCTCCAGCACGCCGAGAGAGACGATGAACGACGGAATGCCCCAGGCCACGGTGATGAGCCCGGTCACGCTGCCGGCCAGCGCCGCGCAGGCCATGCCCAGCAACGCGGCGGGCACGATGCCCCAGCCGAAGCCGAGCGTCGCCACGCTGACCACGGCAGCCGCCAGCGCCAGTACCGACCCCACCGAGAGGTCGATGCCGCCGATGATCAGGATCAGCGTCATGCCCACCGCCAGCACCATCAGATCGGGAATCTGGTTGGCCAGGGTGGTGAAGGTGGCGTAGGAAAGAAAATGGCTGCTCAGCGAGGAAAACAGCACGATCATCGCCAGCAGCGCGCCAGCCAGACCCAGGTAGGTGCCCAGGCCCTGATGGGTACCACTGCGCTTGGTGGGCGTGGCGGATGGAGTGGTCATTGGCAAAGCTCCTGTAACGGGGGGGCGACCTCGCCGAGCATGGCTTCGCGGCTGCGGTAGCCGGCGAACGCGGCAGCCAGCAGGCGATCCTGACTCCAGTCATCGCGGTCGAACGTTTCGATGAGGCGGCCGGCAGACAGCACGCCGATACGGTCGCAGATCAGCATCAGCTCGCGCAGGTCACTGGACACCACCACGAGCGCCTTGCCCTGTCGCGCCAGTTCGCCGAGCAGGCCGTAGATCTCGAACTTGGCACCGACATCGATGCCGCGGGTTGGCTCGTCGAACAGCAGCACGCGACAGTCGCGCTCCAGCCAGCGGCCGATGACCACCTTCTGCTGGTTGCCACCGGACAGCTCGACCACGGCCTGATCGGGCCCGTTGCAACGGATGCGCATGGCATCGATTTGCCGCTGCGCCAGCGCCCGCTCGGCAGCCGGGCGCATCACGCCATGCCTGGAAACGGCCGGCATGTTGCCCAGCGCCAGGTTGGCGGCAATCGGCTGGCCGAGCAGCAGCCCTTCTCCCTTGCGGTCTTCGGTGATCAGCGCGATACCGTGACGCACCGCTTCGGCAGGCGAGCGGACACGCACCGGAGCCGGCGGGTTGCCTAGCGAAACCTGGCCGCTGTCGGCGCGGTCGGCACCATAGATCAGCCGCAGCAACTCGGTGCGGCCGGCACCGATCAAGCCGGAAATACCGTAGATCTCCCCTGCCCGCACGCTGAAGGAAACGTCGTCGACCTTGCCGCGGCGGCTGAGATTGGTCACCTGCAACAGCGGCGCGCCGATATGTCGCTCACCCAGGTCGATGGCTTCGCCGACCTCGCGGCCGACCATCAGGGTGACCAGTTCATCGCTGCTGTAACGGTCGATGGGTTCCACTGCCACCAGCTGACCGTCGCGCAGCACGGCGACGCGCTGCGCCACCTTCGCCAATTCTTCGAGGCGGTGAGAGATGTACACGATGGCCACACCCGCGGCGCGCAGACGCTGGATCTGCTCGAACAGCAGATCCACCTCGCGGGCGGTGAGCATCGCCGTCGGCTCGTCGAGGATCAGCACCCGGCAATCGCCGATCAGGTTGCGGGCGATCTCGACCATCTGCTGATGGCCGACGCCCAGCGCAGCTACCGGTGTATCCGGGTCCACCGCTTCCAGGCCGACCTGAGCCATGGCCTGACGCGCCATCTCGCGCAGGCGACCACGGGAAATCCAGCCGCCACGGCTGGGCAGATTGTCGAGAAACAGGTTCTCGGCCACGGTCAGGGTCGGCAGCAGATTGAGCTCCTGCAACACCATGCGCACGCCAAGGCGCTCGGCCTCGCGGCGACTGGCAGGCGCGTAGGGCTGGCCCAGGAAAGTCAGCGAGCCGGTAGTCGGCTGCTCCAACCCACAGAAAATCTTCGAAAGCGTGCTCTTGCCGGCGCCGTTCTCACCGGTCAGCGCCAGCACTTCACCGGCGCGCAACTCCAGCTCGACCCCACCCAGCACCGGCTGGGCGTAGGTCTTGCCGATATTGCTGGCGGCGAGAACGGTCTCGCCGGCCACTACAGCCGTGGTCACGGTTTGGTCACGAGTTCGACCGGGGTTTCGATCACACCGTCTTTGGCATCGGTGGCTTCGCCCTTGACCAGCTTGAGCGCCGCCTCGATGCCGAACACCGCCTGGCGAGCGGCGAACTGATCGGCAGTGGCGAGCACGCGGCCATCCTTGAGCATCGGTTTGATGGCGTTGATGTTGTCGTAACCGACCACCTGCACCTGATCTTTCTTGCCGGCAGCGCGCACGGCGGATACCGCGCCGAGCGCCATGCTGTCATTGCCGGCCAGCAGCGCCTTCAGATCCGGGTATTCGTTGAGCATGGCGGAGGCCACGGCGTTGCCACGGTCGATCTCCCAGTTGCCCGACTGCACGCCGACGATCTTCATGCCGGCTGCTTCCATCGCATCCTTGAAGCCCGCGGTACGTTGCTGAGCATTGGTGGTGGTGGAAACGCCTTCGATGATGCCGACCTCATCACCCGCCTTGAGTTTGTTCTGGGCCAGGTACTCACCGACCAGGCGTGCACCCTTGCGGTTGTCCGGGCCCACGAACGGCACGTCCAGGCCCTTGCTCTTCACCACCTCGGGGTCGAGTCGGTTATCGATATTGACGATCTTGATGCCAGCATCACTGGCCTTCTTGATCACCGGCACCAGGGCCTTGGAGTCGGCTGGCGCGATCACCAGCGCATCGACCTTGGCAACGATCATCTGCTCGACGATACGAATCTGCGCAGAGGTATCGGTCTCGTCCTTGATGCCGTTGGCGATCAACTCGAACTGGTCCGGGTGTTCTTTCTGATAGTCCTTGGCTCCGTCTTCCATGGTGCGGAAGAACTCGTTGGCGAGGGACTTCATGACCAGCGCGACCCGAGGCGTTTCACCTTCGGCGGCATGGGCAGGGGAGAAGCTGACGAGCGCGGCGGCACCGAGAGCGATGGCGGCGCAGAGACGGGCAGGACGGAAACCGGACATGGGCGAACTCCGTGGTTATTGTCATTTTTATAGGCACGCAAACGTTTGCGTGATGATGAAATTATGGAAAGACCCGCTTTTTGTCAAATATTCCACATGCCCATTCATCGTCCTCACTGCAGAAATATCATGACAAACGCGCCACTCGCCGGCAAAGCGCTGAAGTTTTCAGCGTTATCGAAATGATCTCGAGTATTGCACCAGCAAGACCGGGTGCTTCATGATCACCAGCGAACATTTCAAAGGAGCTCGAATGGACATCGGAGCCTGGTCCTACAAGGAAAAATTCTTATCGGCATTCTGGCTGGCCTGCCGAAATGGACCTGGTAGATCGACTCCAGCATGCCAGTCTTCTAAGCCTGGCTCTTGGCGCGATGGCCAGCCCCAGATTCTTCCTGACGCCGTTGAAGACGCAATTTCGATTGCGTAGCGCGCCCTCGAAAGCGCTCGTAGTGGGTCTGCTGGCGTTTTTCTTCTTCCAGTTGCTGGCAACCTTCTCGAGGCTGGCAGGTAGCTGAATTCGGTAAGAAGGCGCCACGAGGGACGATCGGTCGGACAATCCTTATCATCAGATTCGCTAGAAGTTCAGCACTGGTCTTATGGCCCCAGCAACGGCGGGGTGCGCAACCTGCGTCTCATCGACGGCAAAATGGTCGAGATAAGCATCGAGCGCCAACCCTGAGCCGGTCATTCGACACACTCACTCCAAGGACGAAACCTGTGAAATACACTCTCTATCTGCTACCTGCGGCTCTTCTCTCTGGCTGCATGACGCTTTCCGGCGTCTACGAGCTGTCGCTGCAGGACAAGGACGGCAAGCCGCTGCGCCAGAACATGACCATGGTCGCCGAAGGCAGCGGCATCTACACGATGCGCAACGCGATGTGTTCGGCTCACCCCGGCGCCACCGTCATCATCAAGGATGTCGAGAGCGGCGCCGAGCTGAAAAGCGAAAGCCCCTACCGGTGCTGATGCGCCCGCCCCGAGCGGTCATTCGATGCTGATGCGGTACTCCACTGCTCGTCGTTCCTGCTGATTGGGGAACGACGAGAACTTCACCGAGTCCTCACCCGCCTTGTCGCCCGCCAGATAGACGAAACGATCCACGTTCGCCACGTCACCCTCGACCTGATACTCGCGCTTGAAGCGGCCGAGTTTCGGCGTACTGCTGCCCAGTTTTTCTACCGGCATCCAGACTTCGCTGCGTGTCTTGCGGCCCTCTGCCGTCAGGTGATCGAGGATCACGCAGCGCTCACCGGTCTTGACCCGCACCGGAATCACGTAGTTGCCATGGGCGTCATCGCGAAAGGCCGCTGCCGTGTCGACCTCGCAGGCGACCGTGATGCCGCTCGCCAGTATCAACCCCACCATGCAAAGGCAGCGCCGGATCATTTGACCACCACTTCAGTCGCCTGGTAACGCTGCTGCGGTTCGACGATCTGTTCCTGGGCAACCACCAGCGGCAGATCACGGGATCCCTCGGCGGTTTTCTGCACCAGGGCGTACAGCGTGGCAGTGGCCAGTTCCAGCGCCTGGTGCAGCGCATGCCCGGACAGCAGACGGGCCAGCAGCGTCGCCGAGAACACATCGCCCATGCCGTTGGGCAGCGGATGCAGCGCCAGGCGCGGGGTGCTCACCAGCCAGGCGCCTTGACCATTGACCGCCAGGGTACAGAGCTGGTCGGCAGGAATGTCCGGCGTGGCCAAGCTGGTGATCACCACTACATCGGGCCCGCGACCGCGCAGTTGGCGTGCGGTGCGCACGGCCTCGTCGACGCTGTCGAGTTTGCTGCCGGTCAGCAGCTCGAACTCGAACTGGTTGGGGGTGATGATGTTGGCGCAGGGAATCGCCAGGTTGCGCAGAAAATCCGGGATCGCCGCGTTGACGAATACCCCTCGCCCCACATCGCCCATCACCGGATCGCAGAGGTAGCGCACGCCCGGGTTATCCCGGCGAATCTCGTCCACCGCTTCGAGGATCACCGCACCGATCGCCGCATCGCCCAGATAGCCGGAAAGCACTGCCGAGACCCGCGACAGCACGCCGCGATCGCGCAGGCCTGCGAGCACTTCACGGATATGCTCGGCATCGAAGACCTGGCCGCGGAACTGCCCGTAGCCGGTGTGGTTGGAGAACTGCACCGTGTGTACCGGCAACACTTCGAAACCCAGGCGCTGCAACGGAAACACGGCGGCGTCGTTGCCGACATGGCCCAGGGCGACATGGGACTGGATCGAGAGAACCAAAGGGGGTGTGGAGGCGCTCATGGAAAATGGATTCCTGTGTCGGGGCGGCGCTAGCCAATGGCGGCATTATTCGCCAATTCCCCCTGAGGATTCCACGACCTGACGCGAAAGCGGTCGTGACAGGCCGGCATGTCGACCTGTCACTGCGCGGTCAGGCCTTGGCGATTTCCGGTGTCAGCAGCCACTCGGCGCTGTCGTTCCAGACGTCCATGCGGGTGATCTTGCCGTCGCGGACTTCGAAACGATCCAGATAGCGATTACCGGAAAAACTGCTGCCGTCCGGCCACTCGCCATACAGCGTGCCGTTGGAATAGACGACGGTATGGTCGTCGCGCTCGGTCCAGTCGAACTGACCGAGGGCCTTTTTCACCCAGGCGTAGCGCGAGCCGTTGAATGCGGTGATGTCCTGGGGCGTAGGCATGTGGCGCCCGCCGGTGAAGGTGATGCGCACGTCGTCACTCATGTAGGTGGCTGCCTTGACCGGATCCGGAGCCATGGATGCCGCTAGAAAATCGCTAACAATCTGCACGGCCTCGTTCATTTCATTCATACCTGCTCTCCCAATTCGTTGATCGTGCCGAGGCACCGTTCGTGCCTGCATGTGGTGCGGCATGCACGCTATTCGTGCACGCTGGCGATGGCTATTCCGGGAAAACCGCGGAATGGCCAGTTTGCGCGTTATGGCACCAGGCTTGCTAGCAAATTATATACGAATGCTAGCAATCAGGAGAAAGCTCATGCGCAAACTGTTATCCCCACTCCGCCGCCTGTTGCCCTGCGCAGCGGCTGTTGCCAGCCTTGGCATGGCGCTGAGCGCTGCGGCGCACGCCGAGGAGCCGATCAAGGTCGGCCTGGTTGCCGCCTTGTCCGGGCAGTCGGCGAAGTCCGGCGAGGCGCTTACCCGCGGGCTCACCGTGGCCATCGATGAGATCAACGCCAAGGGCGGCATCCTCGGTCGCCCGGTGCAGCTGATCCGTCGTGACGATGAAAGCAACCCGGCCAAAGGCATGCTGGCCGCCCGCGAACTGGCGCAGCGGGAAAAAGTCAGCGTGCTGTTCGGTGGCCTCGATACACCGGTTTCCCTGGCCATCGTGCCACTGGCCAATCAGTTGAAAGTGCCGTTCATGGGCATCTGGGCCGCTGGCACCAAGATCACCGAGAACGGTGCCAAGGACAATTACGTATTCCGCGTGTCGGCGGTAGACGAGCTGGTCGACGAGGCGCTGGTCGAGTACGGCATCAAGAAGGGCATGAAGAAGCCCGGGATGATCCTGATCAACAATCCCTGGGGCGAATCCAATGAAATCGGCTTCAAGGATGCCCTGGCCAAACGCGGCATGGACTACGCCGGCATCGAGCGCATCGAAGACAGTGACCTCGACGTGGTGCCGCAGCTCACGCGCCTGAAGAATGCCGGCACCGACACCCTGCTGATGGTCGGCAACGTCGGCCCCTCGGCCCAGGTGGTCAAGTCCCTCGATCGCATGGGCTGGGATGTGCCGGTGGTTTCCCACTGGGGCCCGGCAGGCGGCCGCTTCAGCGAACTGGCCGGCCCCAACGCCAGCCGCGTGCACTTCATCCAGACCTACGTGTTCACCGAGAACAACAGCGCCAAGGGCGACCGCGTGCTGGCTGCCCTCAAGCAGCGCTTCCCGGAGATCAAGAGCCTGGCCGACGTGACCCCGGCAGTGGGAATCGCCAACGCCTACGACGCCATGCACCTGGCCGCCGCCGCCATCGAGAAGGCCGGCGACACCCAGGGCACCAAGGTGCGCGATGGCTTCTATGCGATCGACAGCTACCAGGGGCTGATCAAGGACTACACCCAGCCCTTCACCCCGACCAAGCACGACGCCCTGGGGCCGGACGACTACGTCTTCACCCATTTCGTCGACGGCCGCATCGTTCCACTCGCCCCTTGAAGCCGTGAACGGACGGGCCCTGGCGGCCCGCCCGGAGGATTATCGTCATGATCACCGCCGCCATCATCACCGGGCTCGGACTGGGCAGCATGTATGCACTGCTGGCCTTGGGTTTCCATATCACCTACGTGGTTTCGCGTACGGTCAATTTCGCCCAGGGCAGCGCCATGATGGTTGGTGCCGTACTTGGCTACAGCTTCACCATCACCTGGGGCTGGCCATTGTGGCTGGCGGTTCCGGCGACCCTGACGCTGTGCGCCGTCTATGGGCTGATCATCGAGCGCTTTCTGGTGCGCCCCTTCCATTCGCGCGGCTCCGAAGCCTGGCTGATGGCGACGGTGGCAGCGGGCATCCTGGTCGACAACCTGGCCCTGTTCACCTTCGGCAAGGAGCCACGGCAGTTCACTTCGGCGCTGGCCAATCAGCACCTGGAGCTGTTCGGCAACAACGTCGGCGTACTGCAACTGCTGATCCCCGTGGTAGGTGGCGGCATCGCCCTGGCGCTGTTTCTGGTGCGCCGCTACACGCGTCTGGGCAAGGTGCTGGAGGCCTGCGTACAGAATCCCAAGGCGGCGATGCTGATGGGTATTCGGGTCAATCGCGTGGTGGCCGTGGCCTTTGCCGTGTCGACCGTGTTCGCCGCCATAGCCGGCCTGTTGATCGCGCCGCTGTTCAGCGTGAATGCCGAGATGGGCATGTTGTTCGGCCTCAAGGCCTTCGCCGTGGCGATTCTTGGCGGTATCGCCAGCGCTGGCGGGGTATTCGCCGCCGGCCTGCTGTTCGGTCTGGTCGAGGCACTGGTGACCATCTATTTCGGTTCGGCCTTCACCCAGTTGTTCACCTTCGCCCTGGTCATTCTGGCCCTGGCGCTGCGCCCCAATGGCCTGTTCGGCAGCAAGACCCTGGTGAAAGTATGACCCTGAAGAATTCGCTGTTCGCCCCCGTTTCCCTCGCCCTGCTGACGCTGGCCTGCATCGCGGCGGCGCTGCTGCTCGACAGCTACTCGCTGCTGGTCTTCACCTTCTGCGCGCTGGCCGTGGTGGTCGGCGTGGGCCTGAACATCCTGATTGGCCTGAGCGGGCAGATCTCCTTCGGCCATATCGCCTTCTACGCCATCGGCGCCTACGTCTCGGCACTGCTGACCATGGCTGGCCTGCCCCTGGGCCTGGCGATGATCGCCGCTGGCCTGGCCTGTGGCGCCATTGGCGCGCTGCTGGCGATCCCGGCCCTGCGCGTCAGCGGCCCGTACCTGGCGATGATCACCATTGCCTTTGCCCTGGTGGTGCACCACGGGCTGATCGAATGGCGCTCGCTGACCGGCGGAGCCAACGGCCTGATGGGCATCCCCATGCCGGAAATCGGCAGCCTCGACCCGAGCGTGAGCATGGCGCTGATCGCCACCGGCCTGATGATCGCCGCCCTGGCGCTGTTCCAGCGCCTGCGCCACAGCGGCTGGGGCATGGCCATGCGCGCGGTGAAATCCACCGAAATCGCTGCCCGCTCGCTCGGTTTCAACCCGGTGCAGACCAAGACCCTGGCCTTCGCCCTGTCCGCCCTGCTCACCGGCCTGGCCGGTTCGCTGGTGGCGCCACTGATGATGTTCATCAACCCGGCCTCCTTCCCCTTCTCGCAGTCGATCCTGTTCGTGCTGGCGGTGATCGTCGGCGGCAGCGGCACTCTGTTCGGCCCACTGCTCGGCGCCCTGTTGATCGTGCTGCTGCCGGAAATGCTTTCGGATTTCGCCGAATACCGCCTGCTGATTTTCTCGGTGCTGCTGCTCAGCGTCCTCTGGGCTGCACCACGGGGGCTGCTCGGCACCCTGGCCAGCCTGTGGCTGCGGCCAGCTCACCAGAGCGCCCCGGCGACCTTGGACCAGGCACTGCTGAGCGCGTTCTTCCAGCAAGACAGCGCCGCCCGCGACGGCCTGCAGGTCAAGGACATCGGCATTCGCTTCGGCGGCGTCCAGGCGGCGCAGAACGTCAGCCTGCAGGCACCGCCCGGCAGCATCACCAGCATCATCGGCCCCAATGGCGCGGGCAAGACCACGGTGCTGAACATGATCAGCGGCTTCTACGCACCGGACAGCGGCAGCATCGACCTGGGTCGCCCACTGGCTGGCCTGCCCGCCTGGAAAATCGCCCGCGCGGGCATCGCCCGCACCTACCAGACCACCCAACTGTTCGGCGAACTGTCGGTACTGGAAAACCTGCTGGTGGCCATGCAGCAGGGGCGCCTCGGCCTACCCTTCAGCTGCGCCAACGATACCCGGCGCCAGCTCGCCCTGCAGTTGCTGACCCTGGTCGGCTACCAGGGCTCGGTGAACACCCCGGCCGATGACCTGGCCCACGTCGACCGGCGCCTGGTGGAAATCGCCCGCGCCCTGGCAACCCGCCCCAGCGTACTGCTGCTCGACGAGCCGGCAGCTGGCCTCAGCCGCAGCGACACGGATCGCCTGGCCGGTCTGCTCAGGACCCTCGCCGGGTTCGGCATCGCGGTCATTCTGGTCGAGCACGACATGGGCCTGGTGATGGCCGTGTCCGAGCGCCTGCTGGTGCTCGATGCCGGCAAGCCCATCGCCTGGGGCCTGCCGGATGAAGTGCGCAAGGACGAACGGGTCATCGCCGCCTATCTGGGCGGCACCAGCTACCAGGCCACGCCACGGGCCGAAGCCTGGGACGGTTCGCGCGATGCTCGTCTGTACATCAAGGATCTGGTCATCGACTACGGCGCCGCGCCGGTGGTCGACAGGGTCAATATCGTGGTCAACCCTGGCGAGCTGATCGCCATTCTGGGCGCCAACGGCGCCGGCAAATCGAGCATCCTGCAGCGCCTGGCCGGGCTGCATAAAGCCAGTGGCGGCAGCATCCTGCTCGACAACGAAAGCATCGAACACGCCGATGCCAGCACCATCGCCGCCCGGGGCCTGGCCCTGGTGCCGGAGGGTCGGCAGGTGTTCGGCCAGCTCAGCGTGCGTGACAACCTGCTGCTCGGCGCTTACTCACGCAAGGAGGCCTTCGATGCCGACGCGGAAATAGAAGCCATCCTGCGCCGCTTCCCACGCCTGCGCGAGCGTATCGACAGCCCAGCCGGCCTGCTCTCGGGCGGCGAACAGCAGATGGTGGCAGTGGGTCGCGGGCTGATGGCCAAACCGAAGATCCTGCTGCTCGACGAGCCTTCCCTGGGCCTGTCGCCAGCCATGATCGGCGAGCTGTACGACGCCCTGGCCGCCCTGCGCGACGAAGGCGTGACCCTGCTGCTGGTCGACCAGATGGCCAACCTCGCCCTGCAGGTAGCCGACCGCGCCTACGTGCTGGAGACCGGGCGCATCGTCAAATCCGGCAGTGCCGAAGCGTTGCGCGGCGACCCGGAACTGGAAGCGGCCTACCTCGGCGAAGGAGCCGCGGCATGACTGCGCTGACCATCATCAACGCCCGCCTCGGCGATGGCACCCAGGCGCTGCAGACCCTGTACGTGAAGGATGGCCGCTTCGTCAGTGCGCCCAGTGCCACCGCCGAGACCCTCGACCTGAATGGCAAGCTGCTGCTCACCGGCCTGGTAGAGACCCATATCCACCTGGACAAGGCCTGCATCATGCAGCGCTGCCAACTCAGCGAAGGCACCCTGGCCGAGGCCATCGCCCAGACCCGCTCGGCCAAGGCCGATTTCACCGAGGCGGACGTCTACCAGCGCGGCGCCCAGGTGCTCGACAAGGCCATCGCCCAGGGCACCACGCACATGCGCACCCACGTCGAGATCGACCCGCAGATCGGCCTGATCGGCTTCAACGCGGTGCGCCGCCTGCAGGCGGATTACGCCTGGGCCATCAGCCTGGAAATCTGCGTATTCCCCCAGGAAGGCCTGCTCAACAACCCGGGCACCGAAGCCCTGTTGTGCGAGGCGCTGGCCATGGGCGCCGAGGTGCTTGGCGGCTGCCCCTACACCGACAGCGATCCTGGCGCGCAGATTCGCCGGCTGTTCGAACTGGCGGTGGAGTTCGACCGTGACCTGGACTTCCATCTGGACTTCGACCTGAACCCGGAGGGCATGACCATCGGCGAGGTGATCCGCTGCACTCACCAGCACGGCTGGGCTGGCCGGGTGACCATCGGCCATGTGACCAAGCTGTCGGCACTGCCCAGGGACACCCTGCTGGCGGTCGCCGAATCCCTGGCCGAGGCCGGTGTGCAGGTCACCTGCCTGCCGAGTACCGATCTGTTCCTCACCGGCCGCGAGCACTTTCACAACCGGCCCCGGGGCCTGGCGCCCCTGCAGCACCTGCACGCCTGTGGCGTGACCTGCTCGCTATCGACCAACAACATCGGCAACCCTTTCACGCCCTACGGAGACGCGTCGCTGGTGCGTCAGGCCAACCTGTTCGCCAACGTCGCCCAACTGGCTACCGAGGCCGAGTTGCTGCGTTGCCTGAGCTGGGTGTCGAGTGAGTCGGCACGCCTGTTGCGCCTGCCCGACTATGGCCTGACGCCGGGCTGCCGCGCCGACTTCATCGTCTTCGATGCGCCCTCACCGGCCGCAGTGGTGGCCGAGATCAGCCCGCCGCTGATGGGCTACAAGGCCGGCCGCAAGACCTTCGAACGCGCACAACCACGCCTGCTCAGGCCGTGACAGCCCACATCACCGCACGCGCCAACCTGGGGCCTGTTCATCGACGCTGCGCGGATATCGCCCCAGCCAATCGTCAAAGGAACATGTAACTACTTGAATTTTATAAATTTATAAACCTGGAACGGCACGTGCTTGCAGCTATGCACACGCCACCTTGCCAACCCGAGAACAGGGAAAACCGATGAAAGACGTCAAACCTGAAAACCTTCCGCTCAATCTGGATCGTCGCCAATTGATGAAGTGGCTGGCCGTGACGGGGAGCGCCATGACGCTCGGCAGCCTGCTTCCCGCTGGCGCGTTTGCCGCCGATGACGAGGAAATCCGTATCGGCTATTGGCCCATCGTTGGCGGCTTGCCGCTGTATGTCGCCCTGGAGCAAGGTTTTTTCAAGGAAGCGGGGCTGAACGTCAAAGGCGTCAAGTTCTCCAGCCCGCAGCAAATCGTCGAGGGCATGATCACTGGCCGGATCCACGGCTGTGCGAACGGCACCGCGACCGGCGCCCTCGGCCTGGGGGCGATCACCATGCCGGGGCTGTTCAAGATCATCTGCTCCAACCCGTCGAACCATCGACTGGTTCTGGATGAATTTCTGGTTCCGCTCAATAGCACTGCGCAGAGCATCAGCGATCTGCAAGGCAAGAAAATCGCCTGCGGCCCGGGCATCCAGAACGTCACCATGGCCAAGATCATTCTGGAAAAGAACGGCTTCAGCGATCCCTCGGTCATCGAACTGCCTGTCGGCCAGCACGCGCCAGCCCTGGCGGCCGGCCAGATCGACGGGGTCTATACCCTGGAGCCGACCGGCACCGTGGGGCGCATGAAAAACCTGTCGCGCACGTTGGAAACCGGCGTCATCTCCAAATACGTGCTCGGTAATGCCGACGCCCCTTGGTTCGGTGGCGCAGCCGCGCTGAACAGCACCTTCATCGACAGCAAGCCGCTACAGACCAAAGCCTTCATCGCCGCCTACCAGAAGGCCGTGGCGTTCATCGCCGCGCAGCCGGAGCAGGCACGCAAGAACATCGTCGGCTACACCAGCATCGAATCGGATCTGGTCAACGAGGTGCCACTGCCGGGCTTCGTCATGTATTCCGACTTGCAAGGCGACAACCTGCAGTGGTTCCAGAAGTTCTATGACGTCTTCACCGAGCGAAAAATCTTCAGCAAACCGATCGACGTGGCTGCGCTGATCTATCAGGGCTGAGGAGAATCGTCATGACGTCACACTGGTCTTCGCGCCTGCTGCCGCTGATCGGCCCGCTGCTGCTGTTTCTGTTGTGGCAGCTGGCCGTCAGTGCGCAATGGCTGAATCCGGTTCTGTTGCCCTCGCCACTCGAGACCCTGGGCTTCATGTTCCAGTCGTTCGCCGAGCCGTCCATGCGTACCGACATCGCCTCGACGCTGTACCGAACCCTGGCCGCGTTCGCTTTCGCGGCTGCGGTGGGGGTGCCGTTGGGCGTCATTCTGGGCAGTAGCGAAAAGGTCTACCGCAGCCTGGAATTTTTGATCGACTTCTTCCGCTCGACGCCCTCCTCGGCGCTGATCCCGCTGTTCATGCTAATTTTCGGCATCAGCGATGCGAACAAGATCGCCATCGCCGCGTTCGCCGCCGTGCTGGTGATTCTGTTCAACAGCGCCTACGGCGTGATGAACGCCAAGAAAACCCGGCTGATGGCCGCCAAGGTAATGGGCATTTCGCGCTGGCACATATTCAAGGACATCCTGCTGATGGAAAGCCTCGCGCAAACCTTCGTCGGCTTGCGTACCGGGGTGTCCATCGCCCTGGTGATCGTGATCGTCGCGGAAATGTTCATCGGCTCGGAAAACGGCCTGGGGCACCGGATCATCGATGCGCAACAGGTATTCAACATCAAAGACATGTACGCCTCGATCCTGATCACCGGCGCCCTGGGCTATCTGCTGAACCTGGCGTTCCTGCTGATCGAGAAAAAAACCGTCCACTGGAGTAGCCAGGCATGACGCACGCTCTTTCCCTCGCCCCAGCCCTCGACAAGCCACAGGTACCCGGTGCGGCACCGCGTGCCGACACCCATGTCACCATTCGCGGCCTGAGCAAAGCCTTTGCCGGCCAGCCGTTGTATACAGATCTGGATCTCGATCTGCCGCGCGGCAAGATCGTCTCGACCTTCGGGCCCAACGGCTGCGGCAAGTCGACACTGATGAACATGATCGCCGGGCTGATGCCGATGGATAAAGGCGAGATTCTGTTCGATGGCAAGACGCTCGCCCAGACCAAGATCGGCTACGTGTTCCAGAACTACCGCGATGCGCTGTTTCCGTGGATGAGTGCCCGCGCCAACATCGCCTACCCGCTGGTTCGTCAGGGCATGAGCAAGGCCGATGTGAAAGCGCGCGTCGATGAGCTGACGCAGATGTTCGATATCCGCTTCGATCTGAATCGTTATCCGTACGAGCTTTCAGGTGGCCAGCAACAGACCGTGTGCATCATGCGGGCGCTGGCGCCGCGCCCGGAAGTGATGTTCCTCGACGAGCCGTTTTCCGCGCTGGACTTCGAGATGACCTTGTTCATCCGCGACAAATTGCAGGAGGTGCAGTTGGCGACCGGCGTGACCATGCTGATCGTTTCTCACGACCTGGAAGACGCGGTATTTCTGGCCGATGAGATCCTGCTGCTGACCCGGCGCCCCACCCAGATTGCCGAAATCGTCCCATTCGATCTGCCCCGACCACGGGGCGCGGAGATCATGAGCCATCCGGAGTTCGTGCGGGTCAAGGCTCATACGCTGGAGGTGTTCAGGCGGGAAATGGCGCTCTGAGTCGCAACCCATCGCGCAACGGCGAAGGCGCCGATCTGCCGCATTCATGGCAGATCCATGAGGTGCCGCGTTACAGGCCTGCCAGGGCCTGACGCAGGTTGACCTCGGGCTCGGCCTGATCGTCCAGATCCAGCTGGTCTTCGAGCTCGCCCAGGTGCTCGAGCATCACCGCAGCCGCCCGCTCATGCTCGCCCTTCTCCAGGGCGGTGATGATTTGCTGATGCTCGTCCGATGCGCAGGACGGTACGTCATTGCGCTGGTAAAGCGCGACGATCAGCGAACTGCGCACCATCAGATTGGCGAGGATCTCGCTGAGCACCGAATTGCCGCTGATCTCGCCGAGCATCAGGTGAAACTCGCTCAGCTCGCGAACGATGGCGCGGCGGTCGGTAGCGCTGGTGGCCTTGCGCTCATTGCTCATGTGCGTAGTCACCCGCTGACGCTGCTTGTGCATGATCGCCGGCGTGATGCTTTCGACGATGGCGCGCTCGATGGCGCGCCGTGCAGCGAAGACTTCGCGGGCTTCCTTGGCGCTGGGTTGAGCGACCATCGCGCCGCGGTTCGGCTCGATGGTGACGACGCGCTGCAAGGCCAGGCGCTGCAGCGCCACCTGAACATGATTGCGGTTGGCCTGCAGGGTCTCGACGATCTGCGCTTCGATCAGGCGAGTCCCGGGCCGTAAGCGATGCTGGGCGATGGCCTTGAACAGGACATCGACGATGCGCTGCACTTCGGCTTGCTTGCTGGTTACGGTCTTCGCAGCCATCCTGTCCTCTGATCCAACCTCGACGAGCCCTGATGGCCCGTCGCGAGCGCTTCCACTGACGCATTATCCGCCAGCCACATGGGTGGGGTAAATACGCCATGGCGACCTGATTCGCTAGCGCTGTGCAAATTGCCACCGGCTGGTGAGAAAGAGGGTAACGCCTGGCCCGAATGGGCCGCTGGAGTGCTCAAGGCGCAATGTTGCTAGCGATAGGTGAACCCCATGCTAACAACAAGATCTGCAGTGCCAAGGCATCCGCCTGGAACGAATGCCTGCCGCTACGCTCTACCTTGGCGCGAACGCGATGCAGTTGGCGCCTTGCAGATTCCTGGCCAGCTAGACTGCTGACTGGATTGGCGCGCAAAGCCCTCCGGCAACGCGAGAATGACCCTCCCCCATTCACCACAGGCCCTCATGAAAGCTGTTCTGCTTCTCTGTCTGCTGCTGTGCGGCGGCACCGTTCTCGCTACGCCCAAGGCCGATGCCGTGCGCGTCGACAAGAGCGCACGCACCCTGCAACTGATCGCCGAGGGCAAGCCTTTCGCGACGTTCGATGTGGTATTCGGCGCCAATCCCGATGGCCACAAACAGCAGGAAGGCGATGAGCGCACCCCGGAAGGACGCTATACCCTGGATTACAAGAAAGCCGATTCGGGTTACTACAAGGCCATTCACGTGTCCTACCCAAACGCTGCGGACGTAGCCAACGCCCGCTCCCGGGGAGTGGACCCAGGTGGCCTGATCATGATCCACGGCCAACGCAACGGCTGGGGCTGGTGGTCATGGCTGACCCAGCGCTTCGACTGGACCAATGGCTGCATCGCCGTTGACGATGCCTCGATGGAAACCATCTGGCAGGCCGTCGAGCCCGGCACACCGATTGAAATTCTGCCCTGAGCTTGGCCGCCGAAGGAGCGCTTTATGACGACGCTAACTCCCCAACAGCAATGGCAAGCCGCCGTGCTCGACTATGCCCGACAGGTCAATCGCTATGTCGAACAGGGTCTCAGCCAAGGCTGGGACGGCCTGAAGGAACCGCAACTGGCAGCGACCGAGCACCTGCTGCCGGCCCTGCTGGAGGCGTTGCAGGCCGCCAACGAGACGAATGCGGATGACGCCAGCCACGCCAACTTCCGTACCGACTGGCCACCGGCCCATCTGCCACTGGTGCCCCTGCTGGATGCCCAGGCCCAGGCGATAAGCGCCCTCGCCCTGCTCGACGACGGCAGCCTTCTGGCCCGCGTCGGCAGCGCCTACGAGCGTGGACGCCTGGTGCATATTCACGGCAACCAGTGGCACGACGTGATCGGCATCGACTTTTTCGGACGCTGCCCGGCACGCCGTTATTTCGCCTTTGCCAGGGCATCGGGCATCAGCGTGCACGATGGCTGGGCCGGCCCGCAGGTCGCCCAGTTCGCCTGGCCCACGGGGCTGGAAGGCTTGCCTGAGGGTGCCGGACTCGAGGCGCTGGAACACCCTCCAACGCCGACCGCGCTGATTCCCTTTCCGGATGGTCAGCGTGTGCTGCTGGTCAGTTCGGATGGCATCTTCGTGCTCGCCAGTGAGGCAACCACGCGCCTGCTGCCGCGCCCGGCGGATATCTGCGACGACCTGCACAAAGGCACCCCCGCCGACGACATCGTTCTGGGGCTGTCCATGGAGCACGGCGCCGTATCAGCGGATGGCCGCTGGATCGCGGTGGGCGAGCAATGTGGCAGTCATCTGGTGTTCGACAGCGCCCTGCAGCAGGTCGCCGAAGTAGGCCCGGCAGGCGAGTATCCGCATTTCGCCCTGTTCAATCGCCGCAGTGACCGCCTGATACTCAATGCCTGCCATTTCTACAACGGCGCGACCCTGAGCGTCGCCGTGGCGGACCTGCCCGGCATGCAGACCGACTTCTACAGCGACGATGAACGCACCCCGGTCGTGCAGGACGGTGCGCGGGTGTACGCCGGTGTCTCCCGTGGCGATACCTTCATCGTCGGAGATGCCTACGGCTATCTGCGGGCCTTCGACGAACAGGGCAACGAGCGCTGGCAGCATTTCATCGGCTCGACCATCTGTGCCATGGATCTGTCGGACGACGGCAATACCCTGGCCGTGTCCAGCTATGCCGGTTTCGTCTGCCTGATCGATCTGGACGCCGGTCGCCCGGCCTGGCAGATCGGTACCGGCGAGCATCAGGAACGGCAGCGCTGGCTGTTCTGGAAAGGCCAGAGCAAACCGCTGCTCTGGTGAGCCACGCCCCGTCACCAACGTTCGAACCTCGATCAGGAGACCCGGCCATGCCCGCCACCCTCACCGCTCTGCAGGGCGACATCACCAGACTGGACGTGGATGCCATCGTCAACGCGGCCAACTCCTCGCTGCTCGGGGGCGGTGGCGTCGATGGGGCGATCCATCGCGCCGCTGGCAGCGAGCTGCTGCACGAGTGTCGGCTACTCGGTGGCTGCAAGACCGGTGAAGCCAAACTGACCAGGGGTTACCGCCTGCCCGCCCGCTTCATCATCCACACGGTCGGCCCGGTCTGGCGCTCCGGCAGTCAGGGCGAGGCGCAGTTGCTCGCGTCCTGCTACCGCAATGCCCTGCGCCTGGCCGCGCAGCAGCGACTGAGCAGCATCGCGTTCCCCAGCATCAGTACCGGCATATACGGCTACCCGATCGAGCAGGCGGCGCGGATCGCCGTCACCACGCTGCGGACCGAACTGGCCAGCCATCCAGATATCGCTCAGGTGGTGTTCTGCTGCTTTTCGGCCGGTGATCTGGCGGTGTATGAGCGGGCTCTTGCAGAGCCGAACGCCTGAGCATCCTCGTGGGCCTAACCGGCGCGAGCGAAGCCGTGCACACGGGCCATGAAGATGACCAGCCATGCCAGCAATCCCAGACCCGCGGCGCCCCATGGCAGTGCTGCGGCGCCCAGGCTCTGCAGGAAC
This sequence comes from Pseudomonas sp. SZ40, assembly GCF_052958135.1. Classification (NCBI taxonomy): domain Bacteria; kingdom Pseudomonadati; phylum Pseudomonadota; class Gammaproteobacteria; order Pseudomonadales; family Pseudomonadaceae; genus Pseudomonas; species Pseudomonas sp. SZ40. The sequence continues at coordinate 47,462 of NZ_JBQWIF010000038.1, forward strand.
AAGCCACCGCATAAGCCGCCCCCGGCAATGCCGAGGTTCCAGGCGGTCACGCACATCGATTGCGCGATATCGGCGTCCTTGCCCGCTGCGCGAATCGAGGCGGTCTGAAACAGCGTGGGTACACCGCCGAATGCCAGCCCCCAGGCGGCCACACCGGTATACACCAGCAACGCAGATGAACCGCTGACCGCCAGCATCACGCAAGCCAGCGCCAGCAAGGCCGCACTCGACAGGCTCAGCAAGCGCAACCAGCGGTCGATCAGCATGCCGGTCAGCCAGATGCCCAGCAGCGCTGCCAGACCGAACGCCAGCAGCACCCGATCGACTTCCGCGCGCATGCCGAGGGGAGCCAGGAATGCGGCGATATAGGTGTAGAACAGGTTGTGAGCCAGCACGTAGATGAGGATGGCGAGCAGTACCGGACGGACGCCGGGCAGGCGCAATACCCGCGCAATCGGCAGCGGACCGGCACTGCGCTGCCCGGCAAAGTCCGGCAGGATGATGCGCCCCCAGACCAGCAGAATCAGGGTCAGCAAGCTCATCAGCATGAAGGTGTAGCGCCAACCGATCGCATTGCCGAGAAAGGTGCCTGCCGGTATGCCGAGCGATAGCGCCAGCGGCGTGCCGACCATGGCCACCGCGATGGCCCGCCCCTGAAGATGAGGCGCCACCATACGCGCCGCGTACCCGGCGACCAGCGCCCACAGCAGACCAGCGAACACCCCGGCGAAAAACCGCACCACCAGGGTCAGGGGGTAATGGCTGGACAGCGCAGTGACCAGATTGACTACGGCGAACCCGCCGATGGCGATCAGCAACAGCGGTCGCCGCCGCCAGCTACGCGTCAGCATCACCAGCGGTATGGCCGCCAGCAGTGAGCCGAGCGCGTAGAGCGTGACCATCTGCCCGACCATGGCCTGGCTGACGCCCAGGTCCGCGCTCAGTTGCGGTAACAGTCCTGCTGGCAATGCCTCGGTAAGGATGGTGATGAAGCCAGCGCCCGCCAGCACCAGCAAGCCGTTCAGCGGCAAACGCTCGCGCTCGTTGGCCACCTGGCTTGCAGGCAGCAGATGTTCGTCTGTGTACATGGAAAGCGCCTGTAGAAGGGCTTGGCGCAGCGGAAAGCGGCCAATCGACCCGAGCAGCAGGTTAGGCAGCGGCGTTCTCGAGAAAAACAGGCTAAGGTTCGCAACTTAGCGGACATTTCTGTCCTCAATCCAATGCCCTTGCAGTCTGGGCCCGTGATGGAGTCCCGGATGGACAACCTCAGCGGTATCGGCGTGTTCGTACAGGTGGCCAACACCCGCAGCTTCACCGAAAGCGGCCGCCTGCTTGGCATCTCCTCTTCGGCAGTCGGCAAGAGCATCGCGCGACTGGAGCAGCGGCTGGGCATCCGCCTGCTGCACCGCAGCACCCGCAGCATGACGCTGACCGCCGAGGGTCAGCGCTTTCTCGAGCGCTGCCGGCGCGTGCTGTGCGAGCTGGAAGCCGCGCAACTGGAGCTCAGCAGCGCCGCCCTGGGGCCCAGCGGGCGCCTGCGCATCAGCATGCCGCGTGTGGGTGAACTGGTGATGCCGGTGCTGATCGACTTCATGCAGCGCTATCCGCAGATCGAACTGGATATCGACCTCTCCAACCGCATGGTGGACGTCTTCGAGGAAGGCTTCGATGCGGTGATCCGCACCGGCCCCATGCAGGACTCGCGGCTGACCGCCCGGCAGCTCGGCAGCTTTGCCCAGCAACTGGTGGCCAGCCCGGATTATCTGCACAGCCACGGCACGCCCCAGCAACCGGCGGACCTGCTCGAACATGCCTGCCTGATGTACCGCTTCCACGCCAGCGGCAAGCTTGATCGCTGGCCGCTGCGCGGCGCCAATGCGGAGTTGGAAGGTGCGCTCAGGCAGCGGGTGATCTGCAACACCCTCGACAGCCTGCTGCGGGTTACCCGCTCAGGCCTGGGAATCGCCTGCTTGCCGGACTTCCTGATCGCCGAAGACATTGCCGCTGGCCGCCTGCGGCCGGTGCTCGCCGATCACATGGAGCATGGTGGCGCGTTCTGGATGCTCTGGCCCAACAGCAAATATGCGCTGCCCAAGCTGCGTGTGTTCATCGATCATATGAGCACCACGCTATTCAGCAAGCCCTGAACGTGGCGAGTGGGTGACTGAAACGGGGCTCGTCATGGCCAGCGAATGGTGACCGCTGGTGGGCTGAAGCCCACCCTACCCCCAGAGGCATGAACCGTAGAATGGTTACCGCTGGTGGGC
>NZ_JBQWIF010000039.1:0-48583 GCF_052958135.1 Pseudomonas sp. SZ40
GACACCGAGTTCGGCCTGGGCGCCGGCGTGTGGACGCGCGACATCAACCGCGCCTACCGCATGGGCCGTGGCATCAAGGCCGGCCGCGTATGGACCAACTGCTACCACCTGTACCCGGCGCACGCTGCCTTTGGCGGCTACAAGAAGTCCGGGGTCGGGCGCGAAACCCACAAGATGATGCTCGACCACTACCAGCAGACCAAGAACCTGCTGATCAGCTACGACATCAATCCGCTGGGCTTCTTTTGATCTGATCTGATCTGATCTGATCTGATCTGATCGTCCAGCGTCCAGCGTCCAGCGTCCAGCGTCCAGCGTCCAGCGCTGGACGCAACCACGAGCAATCGTAACGCGGCTTCGGCCGCGTTTTTGCGTCAGTTGCCGGCGCCGCGCTGCAAGCCGCTTTGCAGGGGAATGTCCCAGGGCGGAATCGGTCCGAAGCGGTTCTTCAGAAACTCCAGCAGCAGCCGGCTGCGAGAGTCGGTATCGCGCTCCAGTCGCAAGGCATAGATGCCGCTCGGTTCCGGGGGCGGCAGGCCGTTCTCGCAAAATAGCGCGACCAGTTCGCCGCGGGCCAGGTATTCGCTGACCAGCCAGGTGGGCAGGTGCGCCACGCCAAGACCGGCGAGCAGACTGAATACCAGTGTCTCGGCATTGTTGGCCGTCATGCGCAGGCGCCGGGGCCGGAACATCGCCAGCTTGCCCTGATGCTCGAAACGCCAGGCATAGGCGGGTGCCAGGCCATCCCAGTCCAGGCCGTCGTGCTCCAGCAGCTCGGCAGGTGTGCGCGGCACCCCATGCCGCTCGAGGTAGGCCGGGCTGGCGCAGACCACGCGGACCATCGGTGCCAGCGGTGTGGCAACCAGGCGTGTGTCTGCCAGCGGTCCGATGCGCAACACCAGATCCACTTCGCCCAGGTGAGCGCCGTGCAGGTCGATGAAGCTGTCGATCAACCGCAGTTGCACGTCCAGGCCCGGATAGGCCGTCAGGAACTCGGCAATGGTCGGGGCCAGATGGCGGCGCCCGAATGGCGCAGGGGCGTCGATACGAATCAGGCCTTCGGGGGCGCTGCTCAGCGATACCGCCTCGGCGCGCGCCAGATGCAGCTCGGCGAGAATTCTTCTGGCTCGTTCGGCGAACGCCAGGCCGGCCGGTGTCGCACGCACTGCGTGGGTGCTGCGGCTGAACAGGTTGCAGTCGAGCGAGCGTTCCAGCGCATCGATACGCCGAGAAACCGCCGAGGGCGTGAGGGGATGCAGCCTGGCAGCGGCGGAGAAACTGCCGCTCTCCAGCACGTCGAGGAACAGGCTGAGTTGGTCGGTCAGGGCATCTGGATTCATCGATTTTCCCGCTTTGCGTAATTCGCACAGCCATTGTGCCGGGCTGTGCGTTACCCCGCCAGTCGCCAGCGAGTAGGATGCGCACACCTCGCCCAAGGACTGCCCCATGGATCTGCTCGCATTCGCTCTGAATATCGTACTCGGCCTGCTGCTGGGCACCATTGGCGGTCTGTTCGGCATTGGTGGTGGGTTGATCGCGATTCCTGTGCTCGGGGTGCTGTTCGGGCTGGATCAGCAACTGGCTCAGGGCACCGCGTTGGTGATGGTGGTGCCCAATGTGCTGCTGGCGCTGTGGCGCTACCATCAGCGCAATCGGATCGACCTGCGCCACGCGTTGGCGCTGGCCCTGAGCAGCTTCGTGTGCGCGCTGTTCGGCGCAGGTTGGGCAGTCAATCTGGACCCCGAGTCGATGCGTATCGCGTTCGTCGCGTTTCTGGTGGCCCTGGCGTTCTACAACCTGCTGCGCATGTTCCTGCGTCCGCCAGCCGCCTCGGGCGAGTTGCGCCACCCCTGGCCGTGGTTGGCGTTGCTGGGCAGTGGTTCCGGCCTGCTGGGCGGGTTGTTCGGCGTAGGCGGGGCGGTTATCGCCACGCCGATTCTCACCAGTGTGTTCGGCACCTCCCAGGTGGTGGCGCAGGGCTTGTCGCTGGCACTGGCTGCGCCGAGTACTGGCGTGACTCTGGTGACCTATGCCCTGCATGATCATGTCGACTGGGTTCTGGCCATTCCGCTGGCCATCGGCGGGCTGCTCAGCATCAGTTGGGGCGTGCGTCTGGCTCATGCCTTGCCCGAGCGTCAATTGCGCGTGCTGTTCACCGCGTTCCTGCTGGTCTGCGCGCTGATGCTCGGCATCAAGGTGTGACTTCGACGCGTTGGCGCCGAGCCGAACGAGCAGCGACATCCATCTGCCGGAACGGCAATCGGCACAGGCTTGCGCTACAATGCGCGCCGAATTTGGCTCGCTCGAGAATTGCCCCATGTCCGTTTGTCAGACCCCGATCATCGTCGCCCTGGATTTTCCGACCCGAGAGGCTGCGTTAGCGCTCGCCGATCAGCTCGATCCCAAGCTGTGTCGGGTCAAGGTGGGCAAGGAGCTGTTCACCAGTTGCGCCTCGGATATCGTCGCTACGCTGCGCGAGCGCGGCTTCGAGGTGTTCCTCGATCTGAAATTCCATGACATCCCCAACACCACGGCCATGGCGGTCAAGGCCGCAGCCGAAATGGGCGTGTGGATGGTCAACGTGCATTGCTCCGGTGGTCTGCGCATGATGAGCGCCTGCCGCGAGACGCTGGATGCGTTCAACGGCCCGGTGCCGCTGCTGATCGGCGTGACCGTGCTGACCAGCATGGAGCGCGAGGACCTGGCCGGCATCGGTCTGGACATCGAGCCCCAGGAGCAGGTGCTGCGTCTGGCTGCGCTGGCGCAGAAGGCCGGTATGGATGGCCTGGTCTGTTCGGCTCTCGAGGCACCTGCACTCAAGGCCGCGCAACCTGGGCTGCAGTTGGTCACGCCGGGTATCCGTCCGGCCGGTAGCGCACAGGACGATCAGCGACGCATTCTGACGCCACGTCAGGCGTTGGACGCTGGTTCGGATTATCTGGTGATCGGTCGCCCGATCAGCCAGGCCGCCGATCCGGCTGCCGCGCTGGCCAAGCTGGTCGCCGAACTGGGCTGACCGGCCCATCCATTCCCGTATGGCGGCAGTCGAGCCGCCGCACCCATTGCGCCGCAGGTAAACCGTCATGCATTCCGTGGAACATTCGCCGCTGGGCAAGAGCAGCGAGTACATCGCCACCTATTCGCCCGAACTGCTGTTTCCCATCCCGCGGGCCGCCAAGTGGGCCGAGCTCGGTCTGAGCGCGCAAACCCTGCCATATCGCGGGGTGGATTACTGGAACTGCTTCGAGCTGTCCTGGCTGCTGCCGTCCGGCAAGCCGGTGGTGGCGATCGGTGAGTTCAGCATTGCCGCCGACTCGCCGAACATCATCGAATCGAAGTCCTTCAAGCTCTACCTCAACTCGCTGAATCAGTCGGTATTCGCCAGTGAGGCCGAATTGGTGGGCGTGCTCGAGAAGGATTTGTCCGCCACGGCTGGCAAGCCCGTGGGTGTTCGGGTGCGCAGCCTCGGCGAAGTGGCGCGGGAAGGTCTCGCGGTGCTGCCGGGAACCTGCATCGACGAGCTGGACATCAGCATCAGCGATTACCAGGCGCCCCGTCCCGAACTGTTGGTCTGCGATGCGTCACGTATCGTCGAAGAGAGCCTGCACAGCCACCTGCTCAAGTCCAACTGCCCGGTAACCGGTCAGCCTGATTGGGGCAGCGTGGTGGTCGAGTACCGCGGCGCCGCGCTTGAGCCAGCGAGCCTGCTGGCGTATCTGGTCAGCTTTCGGCAGCATGCGGATTTTCACGAACAGTGCGTGGAGCGTATCTTTCTGGATCTGCAGCGGTTGCTGCAGCCGGAACATCTGACCGTCTATGCCCGCTACGTGCGCCGTGGCGGCCTGGATATCAATCCCTATCGGACGACCCTGGGGCGACTGCCGGACAATCGGCGCCTGGTCAGGCAGTAGGCAATTAATAAAAAACCAGCCGGAGAGGCTGGTTCTTTATTTGCGGCGTTGGCATCAGATACCCATGTTGGCGAGGCTCTGCATGATGTTGCGCAGGCTTCCAGCCAGGGTCGGATGGCTCACTTCGAAGCGCTCCACGGCCAGATTGACGCTGTCGACCAGCGATGCATCGGGCGTGGTTACCGGCTGGGCAGCCAGCTGCAGTTCGATGTCGCGAGCCAGCAGGGCGAGCGACTCGCGATCTTCCTCGTTTACCGGCGGATTCTGCGCCAGTTGCTTGTGCAGCTCTTCCAGTTGCTGCTGCAGATGGTTCGCAGGCATGGAGATTCTCCCTTTCTTGATAGGCAAGACAATTGACCGTGCGCCATGGCGAAAGGTCATTACTTCGTCTTCAGAATCATCCTGCCTGCACCATTGCGACTGATCCTGCGCGGCCCTAGGGTTTCTCGCCCTTGCTGCGGCGGATCTGCAGGTCGTCCAGGCAGGCGGGCAGGTCGGTCAGCTGGTCGATCACCGAATGAGCGCCCAGGCGGTACAACGCCAGGGTCGCATCTGCGCGCAGGCGATCACGCTGCACGGCTTCGAGCGTTTCCCAGTCGCCGAGGGCATGGCCACCCAGGGATCCGCAGGCGGCCAGGCCGACCGTCCACAGGCCCGCATTGAGGCCCGCCTGCAGCAGGCGAGGTTCACCGCTGACCAGTACGCAACCATCCAGGCGATCGATCTGCAGGCTGCTCAACGCCTGCCAGCAGGCATCAGGGGCAGGCCAGCTGCGCTGCGAGCAGGCTGGAGAGGCGACCAGCCATTCGGGTAGCTGGCTCGTCAGTTTCATCGCGAGGGTTTCGGGAAGTTCGTCCAGCCAGGCGCAGGGCACCCGTTGCTCACGCAGGCTGCGCAGGGTTGCCAGAGCGCCAGGGGTCGGTTCGGCACAGCTCTCCAGCTCCCGCGGGCTGGCGGTTTCGAGCGCACGCGCCGGGCCGCCGGCTTCACGAATCAGCGTCAGGTGGCGAGTGCCGGCCGACGACGCGCTGCGCGCGCCGAAATCGACCAGGCAACCGGACAGGCCGAACAGCACGGCGGTGAAGGAGGGTGTCACTGCGGAGAGCGCTGGCTGGGGCATGCGATGTCGTTCCCTGGCTATTATCGCGCTTACCATGACAAGCCAATGTGACGATGGCGTGACGGCGGTGAGCGGTCCGACGCCCGGTGAACGTCAGTGATGTGAAGTGGCTCAGGGTCGGGTAGGGTGGCCGGGCATCGGTGCTCTGCCTATTGCCCGTCCGCGGCTTTATACTACGCCGCTGCTGCCGGAGAGACCGTGCTCATTAGCCTAGGAGAACAGTAATGCGTTTGATTGGATCGGATTGGATCGGGAGCTTCGGGCGAATGCTGGCCTGTGCCGGCCTGATGGTGCTGCCGCTGGCGAGCCAGGCGGCGACGGAAGACCCCTGGGAGTCGTTCAATCGCCCCGTTTTCCGCTTCAACGATACCGTCGATACCTACGCCCTCAAGCCTCTGGCTCAGGGCTATCAGGCCGTGACACCGCAGTTCCTCGAGACCGGTGTGCACAATGTGTTCCGCAACGTGGGCGATGTCGGCAACCTGGCCAACAACCTGCTGCAGGGCAAGGCTCACGACGCCGGCGTGGATACCAGCCGTCTGCTGTTGAACACCACCATCGGCGCGCTCGGCTTCTTCGACGTGGCCAGCCGCATGGGGTTGCAGCGCAGCGATGAAGACTTCGGCCAGACCCTCGGCGTCTGGGGCGTGGGCAGCGGCCCGTATCTGGTGCTGCCGCTGCTCGGGCCGAGCTCGCTGCGCGACGCGCCGAGCAAGATCCCGGACAGCTTCCTGACCCCGTACCCCTACATGGATCACGTGCCGAGCCGCAACGTCACCCGTGGCATCAACGTGGTCGACACCCGTGCCAGCCTGCTGGATGCCGAGCGCATGATCAGTGGCGACAAGTACATCTTCATCCGTAACGCCTACCTGCAGAACCGTGAGTTCCGTGTGCGTGACGGTGAGGTGGAAGACGATTTCTGATTGAGGCCGAGCCAGGGCAGCAAGGCTCGAGGGCAGAAGGTGCAACGACGCGATGGAGGCGGGCTCCATCGCGTTACAGCGTGTTTCAGTTCATCGATATCACGGCCAGACCGAGAATCTGTCGGCCACCTTCCTGGTCGGTCACCCGCACCACTTCCGCTTCGGTTTCCAGCCCTTTCAGTTCGTCGTGCCCGGAAGGGATCAACACGCGCACCTTGTCTCCAACCTGCACGTGGCACTGCGCCTCGAGCTGCATGCCGGTGCTCGACAGATCGCGGCACAGCGCCGGGATTGCCTGACCGCCATGGTGGAGCGTCACCTGGGTTTCCAGGCGCATGCGAATGTAATCGCGCTTTTCCTCGTAATCACGATCACTTTGGCTCATCAAGCTATCCTCATTGTGGTAGGGCTCTGCTGCGGTTCTTATAACCCTCACTGATTTCAGGTGTAAAGTCGCTCGGTGGCGAACGGCGCCTGTTGAATCGTGTTGAGGATGGGAGTACCGTCTGCGCCTTGACGCGAACCGTGTACCCGCGCAGGTTGTTGGCTGCGTTTACGCTAACCATCCCCGGCGCAGTTTGCCTGGACACCCCATGCACAAAACCAGTGCCACGTTGCTGCTGATCGATGACGACGAAGTCGTCCGCGCCAGTATTGCAGCCTACTTGGAAGACAGCGGCTTCAACATCCTGCTCGCCGGCAACGGCTCGCAAGGTCTCGAAGTGTTCGAGCGCGAACGACCGGATCTGGTCATTTGCGACCTGCGCATGCCCCAGGTCGATGGTCTCGAGCTCATCCGTCGGATCAATGCTCTGGAAATCTCCGCGCCGATCATCGTGGTCTCCGGTGCCGGAGTGATGACCGACGTGGTCGAAGCCTTGCGCCTCGGTGCCGCCGATTACCTGATCAAGCCTCTCGAAGATCTCGCCGTGCTCGAGCACTCGGTACGCCGTGCGCTGGACCGCGTGCATCTGCGCCAGGAGAACGAGCGCTACCGGGAAAAGCTGGAAACCGCCAACCGCGAGCTGCAGGCCAGCCTGCACCTGTTGCAGGAAGACCAGAACGCCGGGCGCCAGGTGCAGATGAACATGCTGCCCGTCACGCCCTGGGAAAACGAAGGGCTGTCGTTCGCTCATCAGATCATTCCCTCGCTCTACCTCTCGGGCGATTTCGTCGATTACTTCCGTGTCGACGAGCGGCGTGTGGCGTTCTATCTGGCGGACGTCTCCGGTCACGGCGCGTCTTCGGCATTCGTCACCGTGCTGCTCAAGTTCATGACCACGCGCCTGCTCTACGAGTCGCGGCGCAACGGCATGCTGCCGGAGTTCAAGCCGTCGGACGTGCTCGGCCACATCAACCGTGGCCTGATCAACTGCAAACTGGGCAAGCACGTGACCATGCTGGGCGGGGTGATCGACGAAGAGCACAATCGCCTGACCTACAGCATCGGCGGCCATCTGCCGCTGCCCGTGATGTACAGCGGCGGCGAAGCCCATTATCTGGAAGGCCGCGGTTTGCCCGTCGGCCTGTTCAAGGAAGCCGATTACACCGATCTGGTGATCGACCTTCCGGAATCGTTCAGCCTGACTCTGTTGTCGGACGGCATTCTCGATTTGCTCGACGGCGACACCCTGCAGGAAAAAGAAGCCTTGCTGCCGAAACTGGTGAGCGAAGCAGGTGGAACCCTGGACGGGTTGCGCAGCGTGTTTGGACTGGCCAATCTGGCGGAGATGCCGGATGATATCGCCTTGCTGGTGTTAAGCAGGAACCTTGCATGAATCCTGGGATAAGCCCCGGTAGAATCCAGTTCGCCGAGCAGGACGGAACCTTCGTCCTGAAGTTCATCGGTGAGGTGCGCCTGACCTTGTGTTCGGCGCTGGATTCCACGATCGAAAAGATTTTCACCGCGCTGAATTTTTCCGCCATCGTCATCGACCTGACGGAAACGCGCAGTATCGACAGCACCACCCTGGGGCTGTTGGCCAAACTATCGATTCTGTCGCGGCAGAAGGTCGGTCTGTTGCCGACGGTGGTGACCACCCACGCCGACATCACCCGTCTGTTGCAGTCGATGGGCTTCGATCAGGTGTTCAACATCATCAACCAGCCCTACGAGTGCCCGGACTGTCTGGCCGACCTGCCGTCGCAGGATCAGTCGGAGGACGTAGTGCGCGCTCGCGTGCTGGAGGCGCACCGGATTCTGATGGGCTTGAACGAATCGAACCGCGCGGCTTTCCATGACCTGGTAAGCGCCCTCGAACAGCATCCCTGATCGCTGACTGCTGCCGATAGCGGGGCGCCGATGGAAGTCGGCGCCCCGTTTTCATTTCAGGCTCAGAGGTTGGCTGTCAGCAGCTTTTCCAGTTTTTCCTGATCACGGGCGAACTGGCGGATGCCTTCCGCGAGTTTCTCGGTGGCCATGGCGTCTTCGTTCATTTCCCAGCGGAACTGGCTCTCGCCGATATGCGCTTCGCTCTGCCCGGAAATTTCCGCGCTGAGCTTGCGCTGCAGCGGGCCATTGTCGTCGGCCAGTTGCTGCAGCAGCTCCGGGCTGATGGTCAGGCGGTCGCAGCCAGCCAGCTGTTCGATCTGGCTGATGTTGCGGAAGCTGGCACCCATGACCACGGTCTTGTGGCCATTGGTCTTGTAGTAGTCGTAGATGCGCGCGACGGACTGCACGCCCGGATCTTCGGCGCCGACGTAATCGCGGCCTTCGGCCTTCTTGTACCAGTCGTAGATACGGCCCACGAAAGGCGAGATCAGGAAGGCGCCGGCATCGGCACAGGCGCGCGCCTGCGCGAAGGAGAAGAGCAGAGTGAGGTTGGTCTGCACGCCAGCCTTTTCCAGCTGCTCGGCAGCGCGGATGCCTTCCCAGGTGGAGGCGATCTTGATCAGGATGCGCTCGCGGGTCACGCCGGCTTCTTCATACAGCTCGACCAGGCGTCGGGCACGGGCCAGGGTCGCCTGGGTGTCGAAGGACAGGCGGGCGTCCACCTCGGTGGAGATGCGCCCCGGAATCACCTGGAGAATTTCCCGCCCAACGGTCACGCCGAAGCGGTCGCTGGCCAGATCGACATCGCCCTTGCTGGCACTGACCGCCTGCTTGAGCAGCTCGGCATAACGCGGCAGGGCGGCAGCCTTGAGCAGCAGGGAAGGGTTGGTGGTGGCGTCCACCGGCTTGAGGCGGGCGATGGCGTCGATGTCACCGGTGTCGGCAACCACGGTAGTGAACTGCTTGAGTTGATCCAGCTTGGAGGTCATGGCGGGGCCTTGTCGATTCGGGGTGCCATGACCTTACCTGAGCATCATGTAGTGCTCAACTGGTGGCACAACAGGTCGCTTTCGGCGACCCGCTAGCGGCCCTGCAGAAGCTCGGCAGCCTGGTCGAAAATGGCCAGCGGCTGATCGCTCTTGTGGATGTCCGCAGAAAGCAACTGGCGGAAGCGGCGAGCCCCCGCAAAACCCTGCGCCAGGCCGAGCATATGGCGGGTGACGTGGTGCATCAGGCCGCCGGCAGCCATGTGCCGTTCGATATAGGGGCGCATGACCTGCATGGCTTCCTGCCGGCTGATCGGTGGCCGTTCGCTGCCGAACAGCTGCCCGTCGACCTCGGCCAGCAGGTAAGGGTTGTGGTACGCCTCGCGGCCGAGCATCACGCCATCGAAGGTCTCGAGGTGCTCCTGGCAGGCCTGCAAGGTCTTGATCCCGCCGTTGAGCACCAGTTCCAGGTCGGGAAAGTCCCGTTTCAGCTGCGCAGCGATGTCGTAGCGCAGCGGCGGCACCTCGCGGTTCTCCTTGGGCGACAGACCGGAAAGGATGGCGATCCGTGCGTGCACCGTGAAACTGCGGCAACCGGCGTCACGCACCTGGCCGATGAAGTCGCAGAGCTGCTCGTAGCTGTCACGCCCGTCGATGCCGATACGGTGCTTGACCGTCACGGGAATGCTCACCGCATCGCGCATCGCCTTGACGCAGTCGGCCACCAGCGTCGGATGGGCCATCAGGCAGGCGCCGATCATGTTGTTCTGCACACGGTCACTGGGGCAGCCGACATTGAGGTTCACTTCGTCGTAGCCCGCCTGCTCGGCGAGCCGCGCACAGGCCGCCAGATCGGCCGGATTGCTGCCGCCCAGCTGCAGCGCGAGCGGATGCTCGGTCTCGTCGTACTGCAGAAACCGGCGAGTATCGCCATGCAGCAACGCGCCAGTGGTGACCATTTCGGTATACAGCAGCGCGTGCTGCGACAACTGGCGCAGAAAGTACCGGCAATGGTGATCCGTCCAGTCCATCATCGGCGCCACGGAGAAGCGGCGGGAGAGGCTGGGTAGCGTGGTTTCTGGCTTTGAGGCTGGTTCTAGAGGCATTAGCTCGAGTCTGTATAGTGCTTGAAAAGGCCATTTTTGAGCGTTTTTCAGCCGGCATTGTTAAGCGCCTGCACCAGTGGCACGCAGCGAGTCAACGAAGGCGCTCAGGCCGGTACAGGGGGCGGATCCGGTACGCCGTAACGGGGAGGCAGTTTATCAAGAAAGCCGGTCTTCGGATCGCAAGGCTGCGGTTCGCGCAGGGATGATACGGAGCCAGGCGGTGCTCGGAGTGCCTGGCGCATTCCATCGTGGAGCGCCTGACGAGGTGCCCGTCGAGGCGATGAAGGTCGTCTTTCTGGACCTCAGCTATTGGCCATCCAGCGCGCCAGACCGTGTCGTCCCCTGACGCCAAGCTTGCTGGCAGCGCGTTTCAGGTAGCTTTCTATCGAGCTGTTCTTGACCTCCAGCCGCCGTGCCAGCTCAGGTACCGTTATCCCTGACAGAAGGCCAACGCAGACTTCCCGCTCGCGGGCAGACAGCGGAACGCCCTGCCACTCGAGTTTTTTGCAGAAGGCGTTGTCCACCGAGCCAGCATGATTGTTTTGCTTGGCGGCAGACTGCCGGACTCGCCCAAGGCTTCGCGAGTGATGCTCGAGAAGAAACAGCAAGGTTTCAGAGAAGGTTTTCAGTGCCGACATTTCTGGCAAGGTGAAGGTACGCAAGCTCGACTGGCGGTAGAAACAGATGATGCGCCGCAGGTTACCGTTGCCTGCTACCAGGTTGCATTGGTGAACGGGGCACAGCGGGTGCAGCTTGCTCGAAGGCAGCCGGCGCTGAATGAGCAATGGATCGTTCATGTGCAGAATGCTGGGCAGCAGGCCCTGATCCAGCGCAGCGCAGCGCGCGCGTTCACGCGCTATCCCTGCAGTGCCCAGAATGCTGATCTCTCGAATCGTGGCACTTGGAATATCCAGGGTCCATTCGCTCAGTTCGAGGCCGTGAATCGGCACCAGATCTTGAATCAGTTCAAACAACTGATCAGCGAAGTTCGGATAACCGGTACTCGATACCACCCGGGCCAACTTACGACAAAAGAGTCGGTCGTTATCCTCTTCGAACTCTACTGCACGGTTCATGGCAATCGGTCGACCCTCCAGAAATTAAGCCCTTGAGACCGGGCCCCCCGGTCTCTCCCCAGGATGTTCAGCCTAGGTTCAGTTTTGTAAATCCTTCAGGCAAACAGTTACAAATGATTACTGTTCCATTTGCCCCGGTTTGAGGGGTCATGCACGGCAAAATCGGCAATGTTTAATGGCACTTAAATTTCTGCCAAGAAGGACCTTGAGCCATGCCCGTTCGTGCCGCCGATCCTCTCCCACTGAGCGCTGCCCAACGAGACATCTGGCTCGACCAGATCACTCACGGCGACTCCCCCCTCTACAACATTGGCGGTTACGTGAAGCTGACCGGGCCCATCGAGGCCTCGAAGCTGCATCAGGCACTGGAACGCCTGGTCAGCGCCCACTCGGCTTTACGCACGGTCATGGTCCCCGGGGAGGGAGACGACGGTCTGCCGATGCAGGTCTTCGCCGCGTCGATGCCCGTTACTCTGCCGCTGCACGACCTGAGCCAGTGCCACGAACCCGTCGCGGCGGCAGAGCGCCTGATCGACGAGCAGATGCAACGTCCCTATCGGCTGTATGACGGCCCGCTGTTCACCTTCTGTCTGATTCGCCTGGCTGACCAGGAGCATTGGCTGGTGACCCAGGCCCACCACCTGATACTCGACGGTTGGGGCTTCGGGCAGATGATCAAGGCGCTGGGCGAGCACTACACCGCGCTGTGCGAAGGTGACCGTATCGAGGACGAGGGCCTGTGCTACGGCCGTTTCGTCGAGGACGACTTGCGTTACCGCCAGTCGGGCCGATTCCTGCAGGACCAGGCCTACTGGCTGGACAAGTATCAGGACCTGCCGGAACCCGTGCTGGCCCCGCGCCAACGGGGTCGTGCGGCGAGCGCCGAGACACCCTCGCACACCTGGGTGCAGGCGCTGCCAGCCGCACTGCATGGGCGTATGCAGGCACTTGCGCAGCGCCACCGCGCCTCGGCCTTTCACGTTCTGCTCGCGGCACTGCATGTGTATTTCACCCGCACCGTACAACGCCCTGAGTGGGTGGTGGGCCTTCCATTGCTCAATCGCACCGGGGCACGCAGCAAGGCCACCCTGGGGCATTTCGCGCAGGTCAGTGCGGTGCGCCTGGCCACTCCTGCGCAACAGGATTTCGCCACCTTGATCAGCGAGGTGCGCGATAGGCTCAAGCGCGATTTTCGCCATCAACGTTTCCCTCTGAGCGAACTCCATCGCACCCTTGGCCTGTCCCGCGAAGAGCGCGCGCAGCTGTTCGAGGTATCGGTTTCCTATGAGCAGGAGGATCACGATTACCGCTATGGCAACGCCCGCGCCAGCACCTTGAAGGTCTCCAACGGACACGAAAGCACCCCTCTGGCGGTGCACCTGCGCAGCAACCGGCACAGTGGCGACACCTGGCTGCACCTGGTCTACAACCGTGCCTGGCTGTTGCACGACGACGCCCAGGCCATTGGTGCGCGCCTGCTGCAGGTGCTGGAGCAGGGGCTGGAAAACCCGGCCCTGGCGATTGCCGATTTCGTGCTGCCTACCCCGGCCGAAAGCCAGCGCATGGCCACCTGGAACGACACCGGCATGGCGGCGGTCGACGAGCCGTTGATTCACCGGCGAATCGAGCACCATGCGCGTCAGCGCCCCGATGCCCTGGCAGCGGTACACCTCGACCAGCACCTGACGTATGCGCAGCTCGACCAGCGCGCCAATGCCCTGGCCGCGCACCTGATCGACTGCGGCGCCGGCCCCGAGACCCGTGTGGCGGTGGTCTGCCAACGCGGCCTGGACACCCTGGCGGGGCTGCTGGCGGTGCTCAAGGCGGGTGCCGCCTATGTACCGGTCGACCCCGCGCATCCTCCTGAGCGTCTGGGCTATCTGCTCACCGACAGTGGCCCAACCCTGGTGTTGACCCAAGCCGCACTGGTCGAACGCTTACCGCCCCTGGCGGTGCCGATCGTCGCGCTGGATGCCGTGGCGTTGCAGGCTCCGGGCCGCATCGCTGAGCCGGCCGGCGGGCTGGGTGGCGACAACCTGGCGTATGTCATCTACACCTCCGGATCGACCGGCCAGCCCAAAGGCGTGATGGTGGAGCACCGCATGCTCGCCAACCTGGTCGACTGGCATTGCGCAGCCTTCGATGTTCGACCGGGCACCCAGACCTCCTGCCTGGCGGGGTTCGGTTTCGACGCCATGGCCTGGGAAGTCTGGCCGACCCTGTGTGCTGGCGGCACCCTGCATCTGGCACCGGTGCAGGAGGGCGGCGACGATGTCGAGGCCTTGCTGGACTGGTGGCGTGCCCAGCCGCTGCACGTCAGCTTCTTGCCCACACCCGTGGCGGAATACGCCTTCGGCCATGCGCAGGAACATCCGACGTTGCGCACCCTGCTGATCGGCGGCGATCGCCTGCGCCAGTTCACCCAGGCGCGTCGCTACGAGGTGATCAACAACTACGGCCCTACCGAAACCACCGTGGTCGCCACCTCCGGTGCGGTGCAGGCCGGGGCGTCTCTGCATATTGGCGGACCGATCGGCAACACCCAGGTCCACGTGCTGGATGCGCATCTGCAGCCGGTGCCCGTCGGTGTGGCCGGTGAGCTGTACATCGGCGGGGCAGGGGTCGCCCGTGGTTACCTGAACCGGCCGCAACTGACCGCCGAACGCTTCATCGCCGACCCCTTCAGCACGGCACCCGGCGCGCGTCTGTACCGCAGCGGTGACCAGGTGCGCTGGCGTGCCGATGGCACCCTGGAATACCTGGGCCGTAACGATGACCAGGTCAAGATCCGCGGCATGCGCATCGAACCGGGCGAGATCGAAGCGGCGCTTGCCAGCTGGCCGGGGGTCAAGGATGCGGTGGTGATGGTGCGTGATGAACACCTGGTGGCCTGGTTCACCGAGTCGGCCCGTGTCGATATCGGCCCGTTACGCGAAGCGCTGCGCGGGCTCTTGCCGGGTTACATGGTGCCCCGCGCCTTCATGCGCCTGGAGCAGTGGCCGCTGACCCGGCATGGCAAACTCGATCGCCGGGCATTGCCCGATCCGGATACCGCCAGCCTCGGCGTCAGCGCCTACGAGGTGCCGCAGGGCGGCGTGGAAACCCGTATGGCGGCGATCTGGGCCGACGTACTGGGCACCGAACGGGTGGGCCGACAGGACAATTTCTTCGAGCTGGGCGGGCATTCGCTGCTGGCCATCGAGCTGGTCAAGCGCCTGCGCGGCGCCGGCCTCGACGCGGATGTGCACACCTTGCTCACCCATCCGACGGTGGCCTTGCTGGCCGGCAGCGAGCGGCGCAGTGCGGTGCTCAGCGTACCGGCCAACCGCATCCCCGCGGGCTGCACGCAGATCACGCCGGAGCTGCTGAGCCTGACCCGGTTGAGCCAGGCCGAGATCGACGGGATCGTTGCCGGGGTGCCGGGCGGCGCTGGCAATATCCAGGATATCTACCCGTTGACGCCCTTGCAGGAGGGCATCGTCTACCATCACCTGAGTGCCGGGCAGGGCGATCCCTACCTGCTGCAGTGGCGCCTGACCTTCGACTCGCTGGCCCGTTTGCAGGCCTGGGCGGCGGCGCTCCAGCAGGTCATCGACCGGCATGACATCCTGCGCACCTCGCTGGTCTGGGAGGGCCTGGAGACCCCGCATCAGGTGGTCTGGCGCGAGGCGCCGCTGTCGGTGCAAGCGATCAGCCTCGACCCTGACGAGACCCAGGCGTCCGTCCTCGAACGCCTGCAGAGCCAGTTCGATGCCCGTCACCATCGCCTGGACCTGGCCCAGGCTCCGCTGATTCGTCTGGTGCATGCCCGGCAGCCGGGCAGCGACGAAATCGTCGCCATCATCCTGTTCCACCACCTGGTGCTGGACAACAGCGCGATGGAAACCGTCAGCCGCGAAATGGCCGCCTTGCTGGAGGGGCGCCAGGCCGAGCTGGCGCCGCCCGTGCCTTACCGCGACTACGTGGCTCAGGTGCGCCTGGCCAGTGACGATGCGCGGCACGCCGCGTTCTTCAGCGACATGCTCGGCGCTGTCGACGAGCCGACGCTGCCCTTCGGCCTGCAGGAAGTCGCCGCGGACGGCAGTGCCATCGAAGAGAGCCGACGTGCGCTGGGCGGCCAACTCGCCCAGCGCCTGCGCGAGCAGGCCAGGCGTGCCGGCGTGAGCGCGGCGAGCCTGCTGCACGTGGCCTGGGCGCGGGTGCTGAGCACGCTGGCCAGGCGCGACGACGTGGTGTTCGGCACCGTGCTGCTGGGGCGCATGGGGGCGGAGGGCTCCGACCGGGCGCTGGGCGTGTTCATCAACACCTTACCGCTGCGCGTCGAAACGGCGCTCGATACACGTAGCGCGGTACGGTCCGTGCACGCTCGGCTGTCGGCACTGATCGCCCACGAGCATGCCTCACTGGTGCTTGCTCAGCGTTGCAGCGGCGTGCCGGCCGGTACGCCGCTGTTCAGCGCCTTGCTCAATTACCGTCACAGCGCGGCGGTGAAACCCCGTGAAGGCAAGGGCCTCTGGCAGGGCGTCAGGGTGCTGGGCGGGGACGTGCGCAGCAACTACCCGCTGACGCTGAGCGTGGACGATCTCGGCGAAGGTTTCGACCTGCACGTGCTGGCCCAGCAAGGCCTGGGCGCTCAGCGCATCGTGGGCTGGGTGGAGCACAGCCTGGAGCAGTTGGTCGAGGCCCTGGCATCGGCTCCGGCGATCGGTCTGCAGCAACTGCCCATGCTGAGCGCCGACGAGCGCCGACGGCTGCTGGATGGCTGGCGTACGACCGCGCAGCCTTTTCCACGGCATGCCGCGGTGCAGGCTCTGGTCGAGGCGCAGGCGGTTCAGCGCCCCGACGCACCCGCGCTCATCCAGGCGGGACAGGTGCTCAGCTACGCCGAGCTGAATGCCCAGGCCAACCGCCTGGCCCACCATCTGATCGACCTCGGTATCGCGCCCGAGCAGCGTGTCGCGCTGTGCTTGCAGCGTGGCGTGCAGCGCGTGGTCGCCATGCTGTCGGTGCTCAAGGCCGGTGCCGCTTACGTGCCGGTGGACCCGGCGTATCCGGCTCAACGGATCGCCTATCTGCTCGCCGACAGCGACCCTCGCGTGGTGCTGACCGAGGCGTCGACCGATGCGCTGGCCGCCGACCGGCCGCGACTGAACATCGATTCGCCCGCTTGGCGGCAGGCCCGCGAGAGTAATCCTCGAGTGCCTGGCCTGGACTCGAACAACCTCGCCTACGTGATCTACACCTCCGGCTCCACCGGCCAGCCGAAGGGCGTGATGGTCGAGCACCACACCTTGGAAAATCTGGTGCACTGGCATGCCCAGGCCTTCGCGTTGACCGCAGGCAGCCACACCAGCAGTGTGGCCGGCTTCGGCTTCGATGCCATGGCCTGGGAGGTCTGGCCAGCCCTGTGCAGCGGTGCGGTGCTTCACCTGCCGCCAGCCCGGGTAGGCAATGAAAATGTCGATGAACTGCTCGACTGGTGGCTGGAGCAGCCGCTGCAGGTCAGCTTCCTGCCAACCCCGGTGGCGGAGCAGGCGTTGCGCCGTACGCGTCAGCACCCGACGCTGCGCACCTTGCTGGTCGGAGGTGATCGCCTGCGTCAGTTCGACCGTGAGCCCGGTTTTGCAGTGGTCAACAACTACGGCCCGACCGAGACCACGGTGGTCGCCACTTCCGGCGTGCTGCTGCCGGGCGGGCCGCTGCATATCGGCCGGGCGATCGCCAACACCTGGGTCTACGTGCTGGACGAGCACCGCCAGCCGGTGCCCGAGGGCGTGGCCGGTGAGTTGTACATCGCAGGCGCGGGTGTTGCGCGCGGCTACCTGAACGCCGCGCAGATGACCGAGGCGCGTTTCCTGGCGGACCCGTTCAGTGCCAGCTCCGGCGGGCGTATGTACCGCAGTGGCGATCTGGTGCGCTGGAATCAGGATGGCACGCTGGACTACCTGGGGCGCAACGACGACCAGGTGAAAATCCGTGGCATGCGTATCGAACCGGGTGAAGTCGAGGCCGCACTGGTGAGCTTGGAGGGTGTGCAGGACGCCGTGGTGCTGGTGCGCGAGCAGCGCCTGTTGGCCTGGTTCACCAGCGCTACCGAAGTCGCCGGCGAGACCCTGCGCGAAGCGCTGAAAGCGCGTTTGCCAGCGCACATGGTGCCGTTGCTGTTCACCCGCCTGGATGCCTTGCCGCTGACCGCGCATGGCAAGCTCGACCGTCGGGCGCTGCCCGATCCGGGCCGTGAAGAACTGGTCAGCCGTGCCTACGAGGCACCGCAGAACGAGGTGGAGGAGCGCATCGCCGAACTCTGGGCGCAGGTCCTGGGTGTGGAGAAGGTCGGTCGGCAAGATAACTTCTTCGAACTCGGCGGCCATTCGCTGCTCGCCGTGACTCTGGTCGAACGCCTGCGTAGCGCCGGCCTGCCCGTCGATGTGCGCGTGCTCCTCGGCCAGCCTACCGTCGCCGCGCTGGCGGCCTCGGTCGGCCGTGGCCGCGAGGTACAGGTGCCGGCCAACCGGGTGCCGAAGGGCTGCACGCGCATCACTCCGGAGCTGCTGAGCCTGACCGAGCTCGACCAGGCGACGCTCGATCGCATCGTCGCCGGCGTGCCTGGTGGTACCGCCAATGTGCAGGAAATCTATCCGTTGGCGCCGCTTCAGGAAGGCATTCTCTATCATCACCTGACGGGCGAGCAGGCCGACCCCTATCTGCTGCACCTGCATATGAACGTCGACAGCCGAGAGCGCCTGGAGACGGTCGTCGATGCCTTGCGCAAGGTGATCGCACGTCACGACAGCCTGCGTACCGCCGTGGTCTGGGACGGCCTGACCACGCCTCAGCAGGTGGTCTGGCGTCACGCCGAACTGCGTGTCGAGGAAGTCGCGTCGCGGGTTCCGGGCAGCCTCGCCGCCCCGGCACGCATGGACCTGACTCAGGCGCCGCTGCTGCGTCTGGAATTCTGCCAGCGGCCAGGTGAGGAGGGGCTGTCGGCCACCCTGTTGTTCCACCACATCGTGCTGGATGCCACCGCCCTGGACGTGATGCGCGACGAGATGCTCGCCCACCTGCGCGGTGATCCGATGCCGACGCAGCCGGCCGTGCCTTATCGCAATTACGTGGCACATGCGCGGCTGGGCATGAGCGAGGCGGAACACGAGGCCTACTTCCGTGAGCAGTTGGGCACCATCGAGGAGCCGACGCTGCCGTTCGAACTGCACGACGTACAGCGTGGCGAGCAGCCTCTGGAGGAAGCCTGGCAGCGCCTGCCCGACGTGCTGGTGCGGCGCCTGCGCAGCCAGGCGCGGCAGTTGGGTGTCAGCCTCGCCAGCCTGTTGCACCTCGCCTGGGCCCGTGTTCTGGGCGCGGCCACTGGCAATGGACAGGTGGTGTTCGGTACGGTGCTGCTCGGGCGCCTGCAGGGCGGTGAGGGCGCTGACCGCGGGCTGGGCATGTTCATCAATACCCTGCCGCTACGCGTCGACCTCGACGGCATCGGCGTGCGCGAAGGCGCGCGTGCCACCCATGCGCGTCTCGCCCGGTTGCAGGCCCATGAGCACGCTTCGTTGGCCCAGGCGCAGCGCTGCAGTGCGGTGTCCGCCCAACTGCCGCTGTTCAGTGCGATCCTCAACTACCGTCATGCGGCCGGCCAGGCCCGCCAGGATGCCCAGCACGACGCGTGGCGTGGTCTGGAAATCCTCGACAGCGACAATCACACCAACTACCCGCTGAGCCTGAATGTCGACGACCTCGGCGAGCGCTTGCGCGTGGGCGTCACCGCCCCGCAAACGGTCGGAGCGCGACGGGTCTGTGACCAGCTGCTCGAAGTGCTGCAAGGGCTGGTCAATGCCCTTGAAAGCCAGCCGGAGCTGTCGCTGCACCGCTTGCAGGTTCTGCCTGCCCAGGAACGCAAACGTTTGCTAGTTGATCTCAACGACTCGGTATTGCCGTTCGATCAGCACAAGACGCTGCATACGCTGTTCGAGGAGCAGGCCCGTCGCACGCCGCACGCGATGGCCGTGCTCAGCGAGCAGGAGCAGGTGAGCTATCGGCAGCTCAACGAGCGCGCCAACCGCCTGGCTCACCATCTTGTCGACCTGGGCGTGCAGCCCGATGACCGCGTGGCGGTGTGCGTGGAACGCGGTGTGTCGCTGGTCGTCGGCCTGCTGGCGATCCTCAAGGCCGGTGGCGCCTATGTACCGCTCGACCCGAGCTATCCTCGCGAGCGCTTGCAGTACATGCTCGAAGACAGCGCGCCCGCTGCGCTGCTGGGCCAGGCAGGCACTCGGCATCTGCTCGAATGTCAGGGCGTGCCGCAGGTAGATATCGATGCCCTCGACGCGCTCGGAGAGCGGCTGCACGATCCGCGGATCGAGGCCCTGCAGCCGGGCAACCTGGCCTACGTTATCTACACCTCCGGCTCCACAGGCCGGCCCAAGGGGGTGATGGTCGAGCATCGCAACGTGGTGAACCTGGTGCACTGGAGCGCCCAGCTGTTCCCGCAGGGGGCGGACAGTCGCGTGTTGCACAAGACACCGATCAGCTTCGATGCCTCGGTCTGGGAGCTGTTCTGGCCGTTGTGCAGCGGGGTGCCGTTGCTGCTGGCCCGCCCGGATGGGCAGCGCGATCCGGCCTATCTGGCGCGGATGATCAGCGAGTGGCGCGTCAGTGTGGTGCAGTTCGTACCCGTGCTTTTGCAGCAGTTCCTCGACCTGCCACAAAGCGCAGCCTGCGACAGCCTCACCGATATCTTCTGCGGCGGCGGCGAGCTGACTCCGGCGCTGGCCAGCTTGCTGCGCCAGCGCCTGCCTCGGGTACGCCTGCACAACGTTTACGGCCCGACGGAAACCACCGTTGACAGCAGCGTCTGGACCCTGGCAGCGGAGCAGCCGGTACCCGGCAGCTTCCTGCCGATCGGCCGACCGGTGGCCAATACCCGTCTGTATGTGCTCGATGCCTGGGACCAGCCGGTGCCCCAGGGCGTGGTCGGCCAGTTGCATATCGGCGGCGCGGGGGTTACCCGTGGCTACTGCAACCTGCCACTGGCTCAGGCCGAGCGCTTCATCGCCAGCCCGTTCGTGCCGGGTGAGCGCCTGTACCGCAGTGGTGACCTGGTACGCCAGCACGCCGACGGCAATCTGGAGTTCCTCGGTCGCAACGACGATCAGGTCAAGCTGCATGGCCTGCGCATCGAGCTGGGCGAGATCCAGGCGGCGCTTGCGCAGTGCCCCGGTGTCGAGCACGCCGTGGTCATGGTGCGCGACGATGGTCCGGGCGGGCAGCGGCTGGTGGCCTACTACACGGGCACGCCAACCCGCGCCGAGGTGCTGCGCGAGGCCCTGCGCAGCCATCTGCCGGACTACATGTTGCCGGCCTTCTACCTGCACCTGCAGAGCCTGCCACTGAGCCCCAACGGCAAACTGGACCGCCAGGCCCTGCCGGCCCCCGGCAGTGAGGCCCTGCCGGCACGTATCCACGAAGCACCGCAAGGCGAGATGGAACAACTGCTGGCCGACCTCTGGCGCGAACTGCTGGGCGTGGAGGCAGTGAGCCGCCATGACAACTTCTTTGAGCTCGGTGGTCACTCGCTGCTGGCCATCAGCCTGACCGCACGCTTGCGGCAGGAAGGTATCGAGGCCGACGTCCGCGCCTTGTTCGAACAACCGACACTGGCCGGTTATGCCGCCATCACAGAGAGCATGGAGATTATCCTGTGAGCATCAACGAGCTTCTGGCGACACTCAAGGCACTGGACATCCAGCTGGCCGTCAAGGATGGGCAACTGGCCGTGCAGGGCAATCGCCGCGCGCTCAGCGACAATGGCCTGGTCGATCACCTGCGCTCGCACAAGACAGCGCTGATTGAGCTGCTCGAACAGGGCCTGTACACCCATGGCAGGCGCGGCATGCCGACGCTGCCTGCCAATGGCATCGCTGTCGGCTGCACACGCATCACCCCCGAGATGCTGACCCTGGTGGACCTCGATCAGGCCGCCATCGAGCGCCTAACCGACCTGATCCCTGGCGGCGCCGCCAACGTGCAGGACATCTACCCCCTGGCGCCCTTGCAGGAGGGCATTCTGTACCACCACGTCAGCGCCAGCGGCCGCGATCCCTATGTGATGCGCGTGGATTTCGCCCTGGCCGACCAGCAGCGTCTGGACGCCTTCGTCCAGGCCTTGCAGGCAGTCATCGATCGGCACGACATTCTGCGCAGCTCGGTGCACTGGCAGGGACTGGAACAGCCGGTGCAGGTGGTCTGGCGCAGCGCCCGGCTGAACATCGACAACCGGGCGGACAGCCCCGACGCCGAACAGCCGGGGCTGGATCTGGGCCAGGCGCCGCTGTTGCGTCTGGTCTGCGGCGGCGCCGACGATGGCCGGGTACGCGCCAGCCTGCTGTATCACCACATCGCTCTGGACCACAGCGCGCTGGAGGTGGTGCGTCAGGAAATCCATGCCTGCCTGCTCGGCCAGGGAGCGACGCTGGGCACGCCGGTGCCGTTTCGCAACTACGTGGGGCAAGCGTTGCTGGGCGTCAGCGAGGCCGAGCACGAGGCGTTCTTCCGCGGCATGCTCGGCGACGTAGTGGAGCCGACCCTGGCCTACGACCTGCAAGACCTCAGTGGGGACGGTGAGCATGCCAGCGAGCACAGCATCACCCTGGACCCGGCTTTTTGCCTGCGCCTGCGCGCACAGGCGCGCACCCTCGGGGTGAGTGTCGCCAGCCTGTTCCACCTCGGTTGGGCACACGTCCTTGCAGGGCTGACCGGTCGTCAGCGGGTGGTCTTCGGTACCGTGCTGATGGGGCGGTTGCTGGGTGCCGAGGCCACCGAGCGAGCCTTGGGCATCTTCATCAACACCCTGCCATTGTGCCTGAGCCTGGAGGCCCAGGAGGTGTCCTCGGCGATACGCACCACGCATCAGCGGCTGACCACACTGATGCGTCACGAGCATGCACCGCTGGCCCTGGCGCAACGTTGCAGCGGCGTGGCTGCGCCGACACCGCTGTTCAATGCACTGCTCAACTACCGCCACAGTTCGCCCGAGCACGGCAGTGGCGAACTGTGGCAAGGCATCGAAGTGCTGCAGGCCAGAGAGCGCAGCAACTACCCCGTGGTCATGAGCGTCGACGACCTGGGCGAGGCGTTTGCATTTACCGCGCAGACGGCAGCGGGTGTCGACCCGCTGCGAACTTGCCGCTACCTGCAGCGGGCCATGGAGCAGATGCTCGATGCGCTGGAGCAGGCGCCAGCCGCTTGTTTCGAGCGGGTCGATATCCTGCCGGACGACGAGCGCATCCAGCTGCTGCAGCACTTCGCCGGCTCGCGCAGCCCCTATGAAAGCCTGCACACGGTGCACTGGCGCATCGAACGCCAGGCGCTTGAACGGCCAGGCGCCGTCGCCGCCGCGGTTGGCGAGCAGGTGCTGAGCTATGCCGAGTTGAACGCTCAGGCCAACGGCCTGGCTCACCGCCTGATCGCGCTCGGCGTGCGCCCGGACGACCGCGTGGCAGTGGTCGCCCGTCGCGGCCTGGACACCCTGGTGGGGCTGCTGGCGGTGCTCAAGGCCGGTGCCGGCTACGTGCCGGTTGACCCGGCGCACCCGGACGAACGCATCGGCTACCTGCTGAGCGACAGCACCCCCGTGGTGGTGCTCAGCCAGCAGGATCTGCTCAAGCGCCTGCCGGGGCTGAGCGTTCCGGTGCTGCTGCTCGACCAGCCGAGCTGGAGCGCCCGCGAGGACAACCCGCAGGTGCCGGGCCTGAGTGCCTGTCACCTGGCCTACGTGATCTACACCTCCGGTTCCACCGGCCAGCCGAAAGGCGTGATGGTCGAGCACCAGAGCCTCAGCAACCTGGTGGACTGGCATTGCCAGGCCTTCGACCTGAAGGCTGGCAGCCACACCGCCAGCGTCGCCGGTTTCGGCTTCGACGCCATGGCCTGGGAAGTCTGGCCAGCGTTCTGCGCCGGGGCGACACTGCACCTGCCGCCAGCGCATATCGGCAACGAACAGCTCGACGCCTTGCTCGACTGGTGGCAGGCGCAGCCGCTGCAGGTGGCCTTCCTGCCCACGCCGGTGGCGGAGTACGCGTTCAGTCGCGAGTTGCGTCACCCGACGCTGCGCACCCTGCTGATCGGCGGTGACCGGCTGCGCCAGTTCCCCCGTGATCCCGGTTTTGCGGTGGTCAACAACTACGGGCCCACCGAGGCCACGGTGGTGGCCAGCTCCGGGCGCCTGTGGCCCGAAGGCCGCCTGGACATCGGCAAACCGATCGCCAACACGCGCCTGTACCTGCTCGACGAGCACCGGCAACTGGTGCCCAGTGGGGTGGCGGGCGAGCTGTACATCGGCGGCGAAGGGGTGGCGCGGGGTTACCTGAACCGCGCGGAGCTTACCGCCGAACGCTTCCTCGATGACCCCTTCGTCTCCCAGCCTGGCGCGCGCATGTACCGCAGCGGTGACCTGGCGCGCTGGAATGCCGACGGCACGCTGGATTACCTGGGGCGCAACGACGATCAGGTGAAGATCCGCGGCATGCGTATCGAGCTGGGCGAGATCGAGAGCCAGCTGGGGCAGGTGGCGGGAGTCGAAGAGGCCCTGGTGCTGGCCCGCGAAGAGGCGCCCGGCCAGCCACGTCTGGTGGCGTATTTCACGGGGTCGCAGACGCTGTCGGCCAGCGGTCTGCGCAGTGCCTTGCTGGCGCGGCTGCCAGGCTACATGGTGCCCGGTGCCTTCGTGCGGCTGGAGGCCTGGCCGCTGACGGCCAATGGCAAGGTCGATCGCCGGGCGCTGCCGGCACCGGATCGCGAGGCGTTGCCGGAGCGCACTTTCGAAGCACCCCAGGGCGAACTGGAAATCACCCTGGCGGCGATCTGGTGCGAGTTGCTGCAGGTCGAGCGGGTAGGGCGGCATGACCATTTCTTCGAACTGGGTGGCCATTCGTTGCTGGCCATGCGCATGGTGGCCCAGGTGGCCCAGCGACTGCAGCGGGTTCTGACCCTGGCCGACCTGTTCGCCGACAGCAGCCTGGCCGCGGTCGCTCAGTGCCTGGAGGGGGCGACCCCCGACCATCTGCCGGCCATCGAGACCGGGGCCCGCAGCGGGCTGCTGCCGTTGTCCGCCGCGCAGCAACGCATCTGGTTCATGGCGCAGATGACGGATGCCAGCAGCGCTTACAACATTCCGCTGGGCCTTGCTCTCAACGGCCCGCTGGACAGCCGCGCGCTGCGCCTCGCTCTGGAGCGTATCGTCGCGCGTCACGAGGCACTGCGCAGTCTGTTCGTCGAGCACGACGGCGAAGCCCGGGTTCAGGTAGCACCCGACAGCGTGCGGCCGGATATCTGCTGGCAGGACATGCGTGATCAGGACATGCAGGCCATACGTGAGGTGATCCGCGACGAAGCCGGGCAACCCTTCGACCTGCAGCATGATCTGCCGATTCGCGGGCGCTTGTTGTGCCTGGAAGAAGACCGCCACATCCTGCTGCTGACCCTGCATCACATCGTCGCCGACGGTTGGTCGCTGGGCGTGCTGACCGCTGAGCTGAGTGCCCTGTACCAGGCGTTCAGCCAGGGCGAGGCCGATCCGCTGCCGGCGCTCGCGCTGCAGTACGGCGATTACGCCCTGTGGCAACGCCAGTGGCTGGACGCACAGAGTCTGAGTGCGCAGGCCGGGTACTGGCAGCGTACCCTCGAGGGTGCGCCCATGCTGTTGACCCTGCCGACCGACCGGCCGCGGCCGGAACGCCAGGATTATCGCGGGGCCACCGTGCCCCTGCAGCTCGATCCCCAGCTGTGCGCCGACCTGCGTGCCTGCAGCCAGCGCCAGGGCGTGACCCCCTTCATGCTGTTCATGGCCGCCTGGGCGGTACTGCTGGCGCGGTTGTCCGGCCAGGGCGAGGTGGTGATCGGTATGCCGGTGGCCAACCGTCGCCGTGCCGAGATCGAAGGGCTGATCGGCCTGTTCGTCAATACCCTGGCCGTGCGCGTGGACACCACCGGTGAGCCGGATGTGGCCACGCTGCTGGGCCGGGTGAAAAACCGCATCATCGAGGCCCAGGCCAATCAGGACCTGCCTTTCGAACAGGTCGTGGAGCACCTGCGGCCCGTGCGCAGCCTGGCCCACAGCCCGCTGTTCCAGGCTTCGCTGGCCTGGGACGGGAGCCATGGCGCGCCGCTGCGCCTGGGTGACCTGCAACTCGAAGCGCTGGGTGAGCAACCGACCTTCGCCAAGTTCGATCTGACCCTGAGCGTCAGCGAAAGCGCCGAGGGCTTCACCTGCATGCTCGACTACGCCACGGCACTGTTCGACCCGGCGACCGTCGAGCGTTACGCCGGTTATCTCAAGCAGGTGCTGCGCGGCATGGCCGACGACGCCCGCGCGCTGCCCGAACGCATCGAGATGCTCGGCGCGCAGGAGCGCCAGCGCCTGCTGTTCGAGCTCGATGCCAGCGAGACCGCCGCGCAGGGGGCAGAGCGCCTGCCGACGCTGTTCGAGGCGCAGGTCGCACGCACCCCGGAGGCCATCGCGCTGGACGTCGATGCCCGGCAACTGAGCTACCGGCAGCTCAATGAACAAGCCAACCGCCTGGCCCATTACCTGATCGAGCAAGGGGTGAGTGCCGACAGCCGCGTGGCGATCTGCGTGGAGCGCGGCGCGCAACTGGTCGTCGGCTTGCTGGCCATTCTCAAGGCCGGTGGCGCTTACGTGCCGCTGGACCCTGGCTATCCGCACGAACGTCTGGCCTACATGCTCGAGGACAGCGATGCCCTGGCGCTGCTGGTCGATGGCACCACCCGTGAACGCTTTGCCGGCGGTACGAAGCCGTTGATCGACCTGGATGCCTGCATCTGGGCGGAACACTCCCTCGCCGACCCGCAGCTGGACACGGCCGGGGCCAGCGACCTGGCCTACGTCATCTACACCTCGGGCTCGACCGGCACGCCCAAGGGCGTGATGGTCGAGCAGCGCAACCTGTGCAACCTGGTGCAGTGGAGTTCGCGGCTATTTCCACCCGTCCCGTCGGGCGCGCTGCTGCACAAGACCCCGGTCAGCTTCGACGCGTCGGTCTGGGAGCTGTTCTGGCCGCTGTGCGCCGGGTTGCGCCTGGTGCTGGCGCGGCCCGGTGGGCAGCGCGATGCCGATTACCTGGTGGAGGTTATTCGCCAGCGGCAGGTCAGCGTCGTGCAGTTCGTACCCGCCTTGTTGCAGCAGTTCCTGGCTGCAGCCGACTGCCACACCTGTACCTCGTTGACCGATATCGTCTGCGGGGGCGGCGAACTGACCGCCGCGCTGGCCGCCCAGGTCCGTCAACGCCTGCCCATGGCGCGCCTGCACAACGTCTACGGACCCACGGAAACCACGGTGGACTGCAGCGTCTGGACCCTGCACCCCGGGCAGCCGGTGCCCGACGAAACGCTGCCGATCGGGCGGCCGATCAGTAACACCCGGCTCTACGTGCTGGACGCCTGGGACCAGCCGGTCCCGCAGGGCGTGGTCGGCCAGTTGCACATCGGCGGTGCCGGCGTGGCGCGTGGCTACCTGAACCTGCCTGCCGTACAGGCCGAACGCTTCATCGCCAGCCCGTTCGTGGCGGGTGACCGCCTTTATCGCAGTGGCGACCTGGTGCGCCAGGGCGCGGACGGCAACCTGCTGTTCGTCGGTCGCAGCGATTTCCAGGTCAAGCTGCATGGTCTGCGCATCGAACTTGGCGAGATCGAGGCCCGCTTGCTCGAACACCCGGCCGTACGCGAAGCGGCGGTGCTGCTGCGTGGCGACCGTCTGGTGGCCTGGTTCAGCTGCGAAGCGGGACCGCGGCCGGGCATCGATGCCTTGCGCAACCATATGCTGGGCGGCCTGCCGGATTACATGGTGCCCGCCGCCTATGTCGCGCTGGACAGCTTGCCGCTGACGCCCAACGGCAAGCTCGACCGCGCGGCCTTGCCAGTACCGGACGACAGCGCCGTGCTCGCGCGCACCTACGAGGCGCCGCAAGGGGACATCGAAACCTGGCTGGCGCGCGTGTGGGCCGAGTTGCTCAACGTGCCGCGTGTCGGGCGGCAGGACAATTTCTTCGAACTGGGCGGGCACTCGCTGCTGGCCGTCAGCCTGGTGGCGCACATGCGCCGCGCCGGGCTCTGCGTCGATGTGGGTGCACTGTTCGCCCAACCGACCCTTGCGGTGCTGGCGCGCAGCGTGGTGCGCCAGGATCGCCAACCGGTACCGGCCAACCGGATCGCGGCGGGTTGTACGCAGATCACCCCCGACCTGCTGTCACTGGTCAGCCTCGCCCCGTCGGACATCGAGCGCATCGTCGCCCGCGTAGCGGGTGGCGCGGCCAATGTCCAGGATATCTACCCGCTGGGGCCGCTGCAGGCCGGCATTCTCTATCACCATCAGTTGGCGGCCGGCGATGCCGATCCCTATCTGCTGGAAGCGCGCTTCGCCTTCGTCGGTGGCGAGCGCCTGGACGCTTTCTGCCAGGCGTTGCAGCGGGTCATCGACCGTCATGACATCCTGCGAAGCGCCTTGCACTGGGAGGCCCTGCAGACCCCTGTGCAAGTGGTCTGGCGCCATGCCAGTCTGCCGATCAGCGAGGTTCCTCTGACCTCACTGGACGACTGCGCAACCCTCGACCTGACCCAGGCACCGCTGCTCCATCTGGCCCACGCCCGGGACCGGGCCAATGGCAAGATCGTCGCCGTGCTGCGTTTTCATCACGCGATCATGGATCACATCGGCCTCGAGGTGCTGGGCCAGGAAGTGCAGGCCATGCTGCTCGGCGAACAGGCGCAGCTCGCCGAGCCGGTTCCCTATCGCAACTACATCGCTCAGGTACTGCAAGGGCCCGACGAGCAGGCCCACGAGGCGTTCTTCCGTGAGCAGTTGGGCGACATCGACGAACCCAGCCTGCCTTATGGCATGACCCCGTCGCGCAGCGTTCAGGCCCCTGGCATGGCGGCCTTGCCGCTCGACCCTGAGCTGGCTCTGCGCCTGCGCGGGCAGGCACGCCAGTTGAACGTCAGTGTCGCGAGCCTGATGCACCTGGCCTGGGCCGAGGTGCTCGGGCAGCTCTCCGGGCGTGAGCAGGTGGTGTTCGGCACCGTGCTGCTTGGCCGAATGCTCGGCGGCGAGGGCGCCGAGCGGGCCATGGGCGTGTTCATCAATACCCTGCCGCTGCGTATCGACCTGGGCAAGTCGAATGCCCACGACGCGGTGCTTGATACCCACCAGCGCCTGAGCGCGCTGCTGGCCCATGAGCAGGCGCAACTGGCGCTGGCCCAGCGCTGCAGTGCGCTGCCTGCGGGCACGCCATTGTTCAGCACGCTGCTGAACTTCCGCCACAGCAGCGCGGCGCAGAGCGACGCGAGCGCGCGGGAAGCGTGGCAGGGCATCGAGGTTCTGCAGGCCGAAGAGCACAGCAACTATCCGTTGACCATGAGCGTCGATGACCATGGCGATGGCTTCACCCTGACCGCTCGAACTCAGGGTGGGCTGGATGCGCAGCGCATCTGCGCGTATCTGCAGCAGTCTCTGGGCGAGCTGGCGAGGACGCTGGAGCAGCATCCGCAGCATGTCCTGGCAGGGGCGATCATTCCGCCGGGCGAGCGTGAGCGCCTGCTGGCGACCTTCAACGACACCTGCCTCGACTACCCGCGCGACCAGCCGGTGCACCAGCTGTTCGAGCAGCGCAGCGCCCTGCATCCGCAAGCCGTGGCGGTGGTGGATGGCAGCCACTCGCTCACCTATGCGCAGTTGAACGCACGTGCCAATGCGCTGGCGCATCATCTGCACGGGCAGGGCATCAGGCCCGGCGACCACGTTGGCATACTGCTGCCGCGCTCCGCCGACCTGGTGATCGCTCAGTTGGCCATCGGCAAGTGCGCGGCGACCTATGTGCCGCTGGACGTCAATGCGCCCGCCGAGCGGCACAGCTACATGCTCGATGATTGCGCCGCCGTGTGCCTGCTGACGCAACGCGCGCTGCCGGTCGCGGCGACGGTCAGGCGTATCGACCTGGACGAGCTGACCCTCGATCCCACCGCGGTACACAACCTCGACCTGCCCCGGGCGGCGGATTCGCCGGCCTATGTGATGTACACCTCGGGTTCCACCGGGCTGCCCAAGGGCGTACGGGTAGGGCACCGGGGCATCGTGCGTCTGGTGGTGAACAATGGCTACGCCGAGTTCGGTGATCGCGACTGCTTCGCCCTGGCGTCCAACCCGGCGTTCGATGCCGCGACCCTGGAGGTATGGGGCGCGCTGCTCAACGGTGGGCAAGTGTTCGTCATCGACCATGCGACCCTGGTCGATCCTCAGCGCTTCGCCACGGCGCTGCGCCAGGGCGGGGTCAGCGTGCTGTTCCTCACCACCGCACTGTTCAACCAGTACGCGCAGCTGCTGCCGCAGGCTCTGGCCGAGCTGCGCGTGTTGTTGTCCGGGGGCGAGCGGGCCAGCCCGGCGACCTTCCGCACTTTGCTGGCCCATGCGCCGAACACCCGTCTGTTCAACGCCTATGGCCCGACCGAAACCACCACCTTCGCGACTGTCCACGAAGTGCGGGCGGTCGACGCAGGCATGGAAGCCCTGCCGATCGGCCGACCGATCGGCAACACGCGCCTCTACGTACTGGACGCGCGGCAGCGCCTGGCGCCACTGGGGGTGGTCGGTGAGCTGTATATCGGTGGCGATGGCGTGGCCATGGGCTACCTGAACCGCGCGAGTCTCACCGAAGAGAAGTTCGTCGCCGACCCGTTCAGCGACCAGCCAGGGGCGATGATGTATCGAACCGGCGACCTGGGGCGCTGGCTGGAGGACGGCCAGCTGGAGTGCCTGGGGCGCAACGACGATCAGGTGAAAATCCGCGGTTTCCGCATCGAGCTGGGCGAGATCGCCAATGCCCTGCAGCGCTTGCCCGGGGTACGCGATGCCGTGGTTCTGGCCCGTGAGGATGAACCGGGGCAGGTGCGTCTGGTGGCGTACTTCACCGCCGGCGGTGCGGGCGAGATCGAGACCGCGCAGCAGATGCGTGCGCAGTTGCAGACCCAGCTGCCGGACTACATGGTGCCGTCTGCATGCGTGGAGCTGAAGACGCTGCCGCTGACCGCCAATGGCAAGCTCGATCAACGGGCGCTGCCCAAGCCCGATCACGCGACCCTGTTCGGGCTCGTCTACGAGGCACCGCAAGGGGACATGGAGCATGCCCTGGCAGCGATCTGGGCCGAGGTGCTGCAGGTCGAGCGAGTCGGGCGCCACGACCACTTCTTCGAACTGGGTGGGCACTCGCTGCTGGCGATGCGCATGGTTTCCCAGGTGCGTCAGCAACTGGGCCTGGAGCTGCCGCTGGGCGAGCTGTTCGCCCTGGGCGAACTGGCGGCGGTGGCGGCTGCGCTGTCGAACCAGCAGGTGCTCGAGGTCGAGGTCATCCGTGCGCTGCCACGGGGCCAGCGAGCTGCGCTGTCGTTCGCGCAGCAGCGCCTGTGGTTCCTGACCCAGATGGAAGGCGGCAACCAGGCCTATAACATTCCCATGGCTCTGGAGCTGCGTGGGCCACTCGACGTGACGGCGCTGCAGCGCAGCCTGGAGCGGATCGTCGAGCGGCATGAAACCCTGCGCAGTCGTTTCGTGCCCAGCGATCAGGGCGCCGAAGTGGTTTTCGTGGCCAGTGCGGCGCAACTGCCGCAGGAAGACCTGCGTGACAGGCCGCATGCGCTGCACGGACGGCTCGCAGTGCTGGCCGTCGAACCCTTCGACCTGAGTCATGAGCCTGCGCTGCGTTCGCGCCTGCTGTGTCTGGGCGAGGACCACCACGTGCTGTCGCTGACCCTGCACCATATCGTTGCCGACGGTTGGTCGATGGGCGTTCTGACCCGTGAGCTGCTGGCCCTGTACCCGGCGATGCAGCGTGGCGAGGCCGACCCGCTGTCACCAGTGGCGATCCAGTACGCCGATTTCGCAGCCTGGCAACAGAGCTGGCTGAGCGGCGAACGCCTGCAGCGCCAGGCCGCCTACTGGCGCCAGGCACTGGATGGCGCGCCCACGCTGCTGAGCCTGCCCACCGACCGGCCCCGCCCGGCGCAGCAGGATTTCGCAGGTGCAAGCCTGGCGCTGCGCTTGGACGCCGCGCTGACCGCCAACCTGCGTGCCCTGGCGCAGCGTCAGGGTGTCACGCTGTACATGACCCTGATGGCGGCCTGGGCCGCCTTGCTGGCGCGCTTGTCGGGCCAGGCCGATGTGGTGGTCGGCAGCCCGATCGCCGGGCGCAGCCGGGTCGAGCTCGAGCCGCTGATCGGCCTGTTCGTCAACACCCTGGCGATTCGCCTCGACCTGTCTGCGGCGCCCACCGGCGAAGCCCTGCTGGCCCAGGTGCGCAGCCGTGTGCTGGAAGCGCAGGATCATCAGGACCTGCCGTTCGAACAGGTGGTCGAGAGCGTGGCACCGGCACGCAGCTTGGCGCATTCGCCGTTGTTCCAGACCACCCTCAACTGGCTGGCCGGGGAAAGCACGCTGCCAGCGCTGGATGGCCTGACGCTGTCGGTGGTGGAGCAGAGCAGCCAGGTGGCCAAGTTCGACCTGTCCCTGAACCTGGGCGAGTACGGCGATGTGCTGGTCGGCACCCTGGACTACGCCACCGCGCTGTTCGACGAGGCCAGTGTTCGCCGTTACGGCCGGTATTTCGAGGCCTTGTTGCAGGCGTTGGTCAGCGACGAGCAATGCGTTATCGACGCGGTGCCGCTGGTGAGCGGGGACGAGCGTGAAACCTTGCTCGACACCTTCAATGCCAGCGCCATGGCGTTCGCGCCGGCGCAGACCCTGCATGGGCGGATCGAGGCCCAGGCCGTTGGCGCTGCCGAGGCCATCGCCGCCCGCATGGGGGATGAAGCGCTGAGCTATGCCGAGTTGAACGCTCAGGCCAACGGCCTGGCTCACCGCCTGATCGCGCTCGGCGTGCGCCCGGACGACCGCGTGGCAGTGGTCGCCCGTCGCGGCCTGGACACCCTGGTGGGGCTGCTGGCGGTGCTCAAGGCCGGTGCCGGCTACGTGCCGGTTGACCCGGCGCACCCGGACGAACGCATCGCCTACCTGCTGAGCGACAGCACCCCCGTGGTGGTGCTCAGCCAGCAGGGTCTGATCGAGCGTCTGCCAGCACTGGAGACTCCTGTCGTACTGCTCGACCAGCCGAGCTGGAGCGCCCGCGAGGACAACCCGCAGGTGCCGGGCCTGAATGCCCGTCACCTGGCCTACGTGATCTATACCTCCGGCTCCACCGGCCAGCCTAAAGGGGTGATGGTCGAGCACCAGAGCCTCAACAACCTGGTGGACTGGCATTGCCAGGCCTTCGACCTGAAGGTTGGCAGCCACACCGCCAGCGTCGCCGGCTTCGGCTTCGACGCCATGGCCTGGGAGGTCTGGCCAGCGCTGTGCGCGGGGGCGACCCTGCACCTGCCGCCAGCGCACATCGGCAACGAACAGCTCGATGCCTTGCTCGACTGGTGGCAGGCGCAGCCGCTGCAGGTGGCCTTCCTGCCCACCCCGGTGGCGGAGTACGCGTTCAGTCGCGAGTTGCGTCACCCGACGCTGCGCACCCTGCTGATCGGCGGTGACCGGCTGCGCCAGTTCCCCCGTGACCCCGGCTTTGCGGTGATCAACAACTACGGGCCCACCGAGGCCACGGTGGTGGCCAGCTCCGGGCGCCTGTGGCCCGAAGGCCGCCTGGACATCGGCAAACCGATCGCCAACACGCGCCTGTACCTGCTCGATGAGCACCGGCAACTGGTGCCTAGTGGGGTGGCGGGCGAGCTGTACATCGGCGGCGAAGGGGTGGCGCGGGGTTATCTGAACCGCGCGGAGCTGACCGCCGAACGCTTCCTCGACGACCCCTTCGTCGCCCAGCCTGGCGCGCGCATGTACCGCAGCGGTGACCTGGCGCGCTGGAATGCCGACGGTACGCTGGATTACCTGGGTCGCAACGATGACCAGGTGAAGATCCGCGGCATGCGTATCGAACTGGGCGAGATCGAGAGCCAGCTGGGGCAGGTGGCGGGAGTCGAAGAGGCCCTGGTGCTGGCCCGCGAAGAGGCGCCCGGCCAGCCACGTCTGGTGGCGTATTTCACGGGGTCGCAGACGCTGTCGGCCAGCGGTCTGCGCAGTGCCTTGCTGGCGCGGCTGCCAGGCTACATGGTGCCGGGTGCCTTCGTGCGCCTGGACGCCTGGCCGCTGACGGCCAATGGCAAGGTCGATCGCCGGGCGCTGCCGGCACCGGATCGCGAGGCGTTGCCAGAGCGCGCTTTCGAAGTACCCCAGGGCGAACTGGAAACCACCCTGGCGGCGATCTGGTGCGAGTTGCTGCAGGTCGAGCGGGTAGGGCGGCATGACCATTTCTTCGAACTGGGTGGCCATTCGATGCTGGCGGTGACGCTGATCGCCCGCCTGCGTACCCTGGGCCTGGCAGCGAACGTACGGGCGTTGTTCGCTCAGCCGACCCTGGCGGCCCTGGCCACGAACCTTGGCCAGAGCGCCGAACAGGCCACGTTGCCGGAAAACCGTATCCTTGCCGGTTGCCAGCGCATCACGCCTGACATGCTGACCCTGGTGAAGCTGGAACAGCCGAGCATCGAGCGGATCGTCGCCGCCATTCCTGGCGGTGCAGGCAATGTGCAGGACATCTATCCGCTAGGGCCCTTGCAGGCTGGCATCTTCTACCACTACCTGTCGCGACCCGACGACGACCCCTATCGCTTGCAGGCGCGCTTCGCATTTGCCGACCGTTCGCGCTTGCAGGCCTTCTGCCAAGCGCTGCGACAGGTCATTGCCCGCCACGACGCGCTGCGTACCTCGCTGTTCTGGGAGGGGCTCGAGGCGCCAGTGCAGGTGGTCTGGCGGCATGCCGAACTGGCACCGCAGGAAGTGGCGCCGACTGAGCTGGACGACCTCGAAGCGCTGGCCCTCGAGCGGGCTCCGCTGCTTGGGCTGGCCTATGCCGAAGACCCGGACAACGGGCGCATTCTCGCTGTGCTGTCGTTCCATCACCTGATCATGGATCACCTCGGCCTGGAGGTGCTGGGCCAGGAGCTGCACGCCTTGCTGCTGGATCAGGGCGCTTCTCTGGCTGACCCGGTGCCTTATCGCAACTATATCGCCCAGACCCTGGCCGGGGCGGGGCAGCCAGCCCACGAGGCGTTCTTCCGCGAGCAACTGGGCGACATCGACGAACCGACCCTGCCTTACGGGGCTGCGGCGCTGCACAGCAGTCGTGCGCTGGGCGAGGCCCGTCAGCGTCTCGATGCGGCGCTGTGCAAGCGCATCCGCGAGCAGGTGCGCGCCTCGGGCGTGAGCCCGGCGAGCTTGATGCACCTGGCCTGGGCGCAGGTACTGGGGCAGTTGTCCGGGCGTGACACGGTGGTATTCGGCACCGTGCTGCTGGGCCGCCTGCAAGGCGGCGAGGGCATCGAACGCACCCTGGGCGTGTTCATCAATACCCTGCCGCTACGCATCGACCTGGCCGGGCAATCCGTGCAAGAGGCGCTCGTGCAGACCCATCGGCGTCTCACCGGCCTGCTGGACCACGAACATGCCCCGCTGGCACTGGCACAACGGGCCAGTGCCCTGCCAGCCGGTGCGCCACTGTTCAACGCCTTGCTCAACTACCGGCACAGCGCGCGGCAGGAGGGCGCAGGCGAGGCCTGGCAGGGTATCGAGCTGCTCCACGCAACGGAGCGCAGCAGTTACCCGCTGACCCTCAGCGTCGACGACCTGGGCGAGGCCTTCGAGGTGACCGCACTGACTGCCAATGGTATCGATGCGCGGCGGGTATGCCGTTATCTGGTTTGCGCCGTGCAGCAACTGTCACTGGCCCTGGAGCAGGGCGCCACGCAGGCTCTGCACAGCCTCAGCATATTGCCCGAGAGCGAGCGCAACGAATTGCTGGAGGTCTTCAATGAACCGGGGGCGCTGTCGGCCAAGCCCTGGACCGTCCACCAACGCATCGAACGCCAGGCGCTTGAGCGGCCAAGCGCCGTCGCCGCCGCGGTTGGTGAGCAGGCGCTGAGCTATGCCGAGTTGAACGCTCAGGCCAACGGCCTGGCCCATCGCCTGATCGCGCTCGGCGTGCGCCCGGACGACCGCGTGGCATTGGTCGCC
The DNA here is from genome assembly GCF_052958135.1 of Pseudomonas sp. SZ40. Taxonomy (NCBI): domain Bacteria; kingdom Pseudomonadati; phylum Pseudomonadota; class Gammaproteobacteria; order Pseudomonadales; family Pseudomonadaceae; genus Pseudomonas; species Pseudomonas sp. SZ40. The sequence continues at coordinate 35,531 of NZ_JBQWIF010000039.1, forward strand.
CGTCGCGGCCTGGACACCCTGGTGGGGCTGTTGGCGGTGCTCAAGGCCGGTGCCGGATACGTGCCGGTGGACCCGGCGCACCCGGACGAACGCATCGCCTACCTGTTGAGCGACAGCGCCCCCGTGGTGGTGCTCAGCCAGCAGGGTCTGCTCGAGCGTCTGCCAGCACTGGAGACTCCTGTCGTACTGCTCGACCAGCCGAGCTGGAGCGCCCGCGAGGACAACCCGCAGGTGCCGGGCCTGAATGCCCGTCACCTGGCCTACGTGATCTACACCTCCGGCTCCACCGGGCAGCCGAAAGGCGTGATGGTCGAGCACCAGAGCCTCAACAACTTGGTGGACTGGCATTGCCAGACCTTCGACCTGAAGGCTGGCAGCCACACCGCCAGCGTCGCCGGCTTCGGCTTCGACGCCATGGCCTGGGAAGTCTGGCCAGCGTTCTGCGCCGGGGCGACCCTGCACCTGCCGCCAGCGCACATCGGCAACGAACAGCTCGACGCCTTGCTCGACTGGTGGCAGGCGCAGCCACTGCAGGTGGCCTTCCTGCCCACCCCGGTGGCCGAGTACGCATTCAGTCGCGAGCTGCGTCACCCGACGCTGCGCACCCTGCTGATCGGCGGTGACCGGCTGCGCCAGTTCCCCCGTGACCCCGGTTTTGCGGTGGTCAACAACTACGGGCCCACCGAGGCCACTGTGGTGGCCAGCTCCGGAGTGATGGCGCCTGGTGGCGTGCTGCACATCGGCAAGCCTGTGTTCCATGCGCGCCTGTATGTGCTCGATGCGCGTTGTCAGCCTGTCCCGGTCGGCGTTCCGGGCGAGCTGTACATCGGCGGTGCGGGGGTGGCGCGGGGTTACCTGAACCGCGCGGAACTGACCGCCGAGCGCTTCCTCGCCGACCCCTTCGTCACGCAGCCTGACGCGCGGATGTACCGCAGCGGCGACCTGGTGCGCTGGCTGGATGACGGCACCCTGGATTATCTGGGACGCAACGACGATCAGGTGAAGATCCGTGGCGTGCGTATCGAGCTGGGCGAAATCGAGCAGCACCTGGCGCAGTGCCCCGGTATCGGTGAGGCCGTAGTCGTGACCCAGCAGATGGAGGACGACGCGGTGCGCCTGGTCGCCTACTTCACCCGTCGTGACCCGGCGCTGGAGGGCTCGGCGATTCGCAGCCACCTGTTGGAGCGCCTGCCGGAATACATGGTGCCAGCGTTCTACATGGGCCTGGACGCCATGCCGCTGACCCAGAACGGCAAGGTCGACCGTCGCGCACTGCCCGAGTTGGCTGCGGACAACGCGACAACCGGTGGCTACGAGGCACCGGGCAGCGCACTCGAACAGCGTCTGGCCGAGCTCTGGACGCAAGTGCTGGAGGTCGGCCCGGTCGGTCGTCGCGACAACTTCTTCGAACTGGGCGGGCACTCGCTGTCGGCCATCCGTCTGGTCAGCCTGATGCAGGACGCTGGGCTGCCAGTGACCCTGGCCGAGTTGTTCCAGCGGCCTGATATCGCGGCGCTGGCCGAACTGCTGCAACAGCGCCCGGCCGCGGTGTCGGTGCGTGAGCTGATCGAGGTACGGGCTGGCGGTGACGAGCCGGCGCTGTTCCTGTGCCACGACTTCACCGGCTTGGACGCCTATTTTCCGGTGCTGGGTCAGCATCTGGGCGGTGAGTTTCCTATCTACGGCCTGCCGGGCATCGCCCTGGGCGCCCCGCAGCTGAACACCATCGAATGCCTGGCCGCGCGGTTCATCGAGTTGATGCGTAGCGTGCAGCCCAGGGGCCCGTATCGCGTCGCCGGCTGGTCGTTCGGTGGCGTGCTGGCCTACGAGGTCGCCAGCCAACTGGCTGGCATGGACGAAGAGGTCGGTTTCGTTGGCCTGATCGACAGCTACATTCCGCGCCTGACCGATCAGGGCAAGGCGCGCTGGCAGGGGCCGGATGCGCTCCAGCGCCATCTGCTCGCCCATTGCCAGGCGCACTGGCAGGCCCATGGCGAGACGGGGGCCGCTGCCCAGGTACGCCTGGCGGCCTGGCAGGCCAGAGCGGTGCTGCCTGCTTTCGATGAGCTGCTGCAGGCGTGTCGCCACGAGCAATTGCTCTACGACGAGCTGGCTCAGGCCAGCGACCGGGATCTGCGGCATTTCCTGGCGCGCGAAGTGGCCCACGGACATGCCCTGGCCCATTACCAACTGCAACCACTCGCTCTGCCCGTACACCTGTTCTGTGCCGAGCAGCGCGAACAGGCTCCGGCGCAGGCCAGCGCCTGCAACGGCTGGGAAACGGTACTGCCTGCGCCGTACCTTCAGCGTTTGAGCGTGCCGGGGGATCACATGAGCCTGATGCGTGCGCCCCACGTCGCAGTGCTCGCCCAGGTGCTGGGCGACGCGCTGCGCGGCGCATCGCAGCAACGGCCCGATAGCGAGCCCCATGCGACGCTGTTGGCGATCCAGAGTGGCAAGGCCGAACGCACCCCGCTGTTCTGCGTGCCCGGCGCCGGTGAAAGCGTGACCAGCTTCATCGGCCTGGCCGAGGCACTGGGCGGCGACTGGCCGATCCATGGCCTGCAAGCGCGAGGACTGGACGGACGCAGCCTGCCGCACAGCCGGGTGGAAGCTGCAGCTCGCCATTACCTGGCGGCGCTGGAGGCCCACTACCCGCAGGGGCCGCTGCATCTGGTGGGGCACTCGTTCGGCGGTTGGGTCGCCCATGCCCTGGCCTGCCAGTTGGAGGCCAAGGGCCGGCAGGTCAGTTCGCTGACGCTGATCGACAGCGAAGCGCCGGACGACGATGCCCGCTACAGCAAGGCCTACACCAGCACGGCGGTACTGGAACGCCTGATCGAAGCGTTGCAGCTGTCCAGCGGCAAGTCCCTGGGCCTCTGTACGCAGGCGTTCGCCAGCCATGACGACAGCACGCAGATGCGTCTACTGGAGGAGGCCATGGTCGGGGTCGGTCTGTTGCCGTCCCGATTCGCTGCCCAGGCTCTGCAGGGCATCGTGCGTACCTTCGGCAGTGCCCTGCGTAGCGCCTATCGGCCACAGCCTGGCGGTTACGGCGGCGCGGTGAACCTGGTTCTGGTGGCCGACCCGAGCCTCGATGCGCTGGCGAATCGCCTCGCGCAGGCGGGCGCCGCAGCCGCCTGGGGGCAGTTGCTGCCACAGCTGAGCCTGTGGCACGGCCCGGGTGACCATTTCAGCATCCTCAAGGCCCCGGATGCTTACAGCCTCGCCGCCTGGTGGTACGAGATGCAAGCCAGCGGTATCGAGGAGGCCCTGTCATGACCGGGTGAGTCCGGGCTGGGCAAATGAGCGGACGGCCTGCCCATGCCCTGCGCCGAATCCAGCGCAGGGCGAGGGTGGCCGCTATCGAGAATCTGACGTCGCCCGCGCCTGTTCGGGCGATGTCCTCACATGGCTGTGAAGGAATCATGAGCAAATCGAGAATGCGTCGTATGGGGTGGCTGGGGGCATTGCTGCTGGCAGGGTGCGTTGGGCTGTACGCCATCGGCTCACCTGCCAAGCCGCCGAGTTACATCAGTGCCGAGGTGAGCCGTGGCGATATCGAGGATGCCGTGCTGGCCACCGGAACACTGGAGGGCGTCAGGCAGGTGGATGTGGGCGCCCAGGTTTCCGGGCAGTTGATGTCGCTCAAGGTGAAACTGGGCGACAAGGTGCAAAAGGGCCAGTGGCTGGCCCAGATAGACCCGCTGGTCTTGCGCAATACCCTGCGTCAGGCTGAGGTCGACGAGGAGCAACTGCAGGCCGAACGGCGTTCGACCCTGGCGCAGGTGAAACAGGCCAAGCGACTGTACGAGCGCTATCGGCAACTGCAGGCTGACCAGGCCGTGTCGCGCCAGGATTTCGAGAAGGCCGAGTCCGATTACGACGTGCTCGAGGCCAACCTCGGATCGCTCGACGCGAAGATCAAGAGCGCGCAGGTGCAGATCGATACCGCCAAGGTGAACCTCGGCTACGCGCGCATCGTCGCGCCCATCGATGGCGAGGTGGTGGGCATCGTGACTCAGGAAGGTCAGACGGTGATCGCCCAGCAAATGGTGCCGGTGCTGCTCAAGCTCGCTAACCTGGACAACATGACCATCAAGGCCCAGGTATCGGAAGCCGATGTCATCCACATCAACCCGGGGCAGCCGTTGTATTTCACCATCCTGGGCGAAGACAAGCGCTATTACGCCACCTTGCGCGGCACCGAACCGGCTCCCCAGGACTACCTGGAAACCGAGAACAACACCTCGGCGCGAAAGAACGCGGCGGTTTTCTACAACGCGCTGTTCGACGTTCCCAACCCCGATCAGCGTCTGCGTATCGGCATGACCGCCCAGGTGCGCATCGTCCTCGACACCTCCAGCAATGCCTTGAACGTGCCGGTCGCGGCGCTCGGAGCCGGCAACGGAGACGGTACCCACACCGTCCGGGTGCTGGATGCCCAGGGCTTCGCGCAGCCACGCCAGGTCACCATCGGCATCAACAACAAGGTCCAGGTCGAGATACTGAGTGGGCTCCAGGAGGGCGAGCGCGTGGTGATCGCCGATCCACAGGCGATCGTGGCCGGGAGCTGAGCATGAACCAGAAGGTCGATCTGCTGCCGCTCGAAAACCCTCCGGTGGACGCCGGCGTACCGCTGCTGCGGCTCAGGAACCTGAGTCGACGCTTCATGGCCGGTGACCGTGAATTCAGCGCGCTGCGCGGCATCGATCTGGATATTCATGCCGGTGAACTGGTGGCGATCATCGGTGCCTCCGGCTCGGGCAAGTCGACCCTGATGAACATTCTCGGTTGCCTGGACCACGCCAGCGCAGGCAGCTATCAGGTCAAGGGGCAGGAGACGCGCTCGCTCGACGATGACGCCCTGGCGGCACTGCGCCGTGACCACTTCGGCTTCATCTTTCAGCGCTACCACCTGCTGCCCCATCTGGATGCGGTTCGCAACGTGGAAATCCCGGCCGTCTATGCCGGTACGCCGCAGGTGGCACGGGACCAGCGCGCCGAGGCGCTGCTGACCCGGCTCGGGCTGGGTGGCCATCTGGAGCACCGGCCGAGCCAGCTTTCCGGCGGCCAGCAACAACGGGTGAGCATCGCCAGAGCGCTGATGAACGGCGGTCAGGTGATACTCGCCGATGAGCCCACCGGTGCGCTGGACAGCGCCAGCGGGCGCGAGGTGATGAGCATCCTGCGCGAGCTGCACGCTGCCGGGCACACGGTGATACTGGTCACCCACGACCCGAAGATCGCCGAGCACGCCGAGCGGGTGATCGAGGTCAGTGACGGGCAGATCGTCAGCGACCGGCGCCATGCTCCCGGCGTTCGCGAGGCGCCGCTGCAGCAGATCCAGGCAGCGCCCCGGCGCGGCTGGGTCGCGAGCCTGGGGCTGTTTCGCGAAGCCTTCGCCATGGCCTGGATAGCGCTGATCTCGCATCGCATGCGCACCTTGCTGACCATGCTGGGGATCATCATCGGCATCACCTCCGTGGTGTCGATCTCTGCCATCGGTGAAGGCGCCAAGCGCTACGTGCTGAAGGACATCCAGGCCATCGGCAGCAACACCATCGATATCTATGCGGGCAGCAACTTCGGCGATAGCCGGGCCAAGTCGATCGAGACGCTGCTGCCCGCCGACGTCACGGCGCTCAATCAACTGTATTACGTCGACAGCGCTACACCGGTGGTGGGCCGCAGCATGCTGTTGCGTTACCGCAATCTGGACGTCGACGCCCAGCTCAATGGAGTCAGCAGCCGCTACTTCCAGGTGCGCAACCTGCGGCTCGCCGCCGGCATCAGCTTCAGCGACGAGGATGCCCGGCGCCAGGCTCAGGTCGTGGTGCTCGACCACAACACCGCACAGCGTCTGTTCGGCGCCGATGTGAACCCACTCGGCCAGGTGATTCTGGTCGGCCAACTGCCGTGCACGGTGATCGGTGTCACCGCCGACCACAAGAACCTGTTCATCGCCGGCAACACCCTCAATTTCTGGATGCCCTACGAGACGGCTGCCGGGCGCGTACTGGGCCAGCGGCATCTGGACAGTATCAGTGTACGGGTCAAGGACGGCATGCCCAGCAAGGCAGTGGAGGAACGCATCAACGCGCTGATGCTGCAGCGCCACGGCACCAAGGACTTCTTCACCAATAACCTGGACAGCGTGATGCAGACCGTGGACAAGACCAGCCGCTCGCTGACCCTGCTGCTGTCGTTGATCGCGGTGATCTCGCTCGTGGTCGGCGGCATCGGCGTGATGAACATCATGCTGGTTTCGGTGACCGAGCGTACCCGGGAGATCGGCATCCGCATGGCCGTGGGGGCGAGGCAGTCGGACATTCGTCAGCAGTTTCTGGTGGAGGCGATCATGGTCTGCCTGATCGGCGGGGTCATAGGCATCGCCTTGTCCTACGGGATCGGCTATCTGTTCACGCTGTTCTTCAGGCAATGGGAAATGGTGTTTTCCCCCCTGTCAGTGATAACGGCGTTCGCCTGCTCGACGCTGATCGGCGTGCTGTTCGGTTTCGTGCCGGCACGCAATGCCTCCAGGCTCGATCCGATCAACGCCCTGGCCCGTGACTGATGCCGTTGGCCAGCGCAGGCAAGGGCATCAATTGGCCGATGCCATGTCCTCGGGCGAGTCGTACAGCCAGCGCATCAGGGCATTTCGGCCGCTTATTCCCAACTTGGCCGTGGCCCTGCGCATGTAGCTGCCGACGGTATTGACCGTGAGTGTCAGTTGCTCGGCCTGTTGCGGCACGGTATGACCGGCAAGCAGGCCAAGACAAACCTGCTGCTCGCGCTCGGAAAGCTTCATGCCGGTTTCACGCAGGCGCTCTCGAAAGCGGTATTCGATGCTCGTTGAAACGTCGACGCGGCGTCGGTGGGCTTGCAGGTGCTGTTCGAGCAACGAAAAAAGCAGCGGCGCCAGGTGCTTCAACTGAGTGCTCTCCTGCTCGCTGAACATTGGCGCCTTGCGCAACAGCACGATGCGATGCCGGAAGTTCTCGGTGGTTTCTTCCAGGCAGAGCTTAGAGGCGTCATCGGCCGCCGATTCACCGCAATTGGAGGTGATTACATCGTCCAGCGACTGCGCCGACTCGATGGCCGAGGGGAGGGTGGCCTCCGACTGGAAGTGAATCGCATCCACGCTGAGCTTCGCCGCAATCAGGCCGTGAAGGGCAATGGTGAACTGATTGCTGCCAATGGTGGCAATGGTTCTGCCGATTTGCGGAAGTAGCGAATGAGGCATTGGGTATCACCCATAACGTTAGAACGCATATTTACTTTTAGATGATTAAATGACTGTACGGTCACATTTTTTTGCGACGTATTTGGCAGGATGGAGCCCTGAAGAAATCACTGCGGGAAACAGGGGGCTGCGTGCAGATGCGCCTTGGTGAGGATAGCGGCCCATGTGTGACCGAATCATGTTACGCGGCACCTGGGGGGCCGAAGATCTCTATCTTTATGAGAAGCAGATATCACGATGCTGGGCAAACGAGGACATGAAACATTTAGCGCGTCTTCGAATGTAAGCAAGGCTGCCGGTGTGAGACCTAGGCGATCGCGCAAGAACAGGTACAAACGTGGTTTACGAGCTATGAATGAGCATTTTGCGTTTGTTTTCAGCGCTGCGATGGCAGCGTAGGTAGTTTTCATAGGCGCCCTTTGTACTGGCACATGCCGGTACTCCCTGTGTAGGATGGCGCTCGGGTGTTAGCCGCATGGTGCGGTGAGACAGGTTCAGTTGCGTTGGTCGGGCCGCCGCGCGGAGCCCGTTCGCCCATGAAATCGCGCCCGTCTCGTCAGGATCTTCCCCGTGCCCAGCATTTGGCTGAGTGCGTCTTCGCTTTCATTCGCCGTCTTCTCCATCGTGAAGCCTTCAGTGGCGTGGTGTTGTTGCTTGCCACCGCTGCCGCGCTGATCTGGGCCAATTCGCCCTATGCCGACAGCTATCACGCGCTCTGGCACGCTCCGGTGTCGTTTGGCTTCGGCAGCTTCGGCTTTTCTCAGTCCCTGCATTTCTGGATCAACGACGGCCTGATGACCCTGTTCTTTCTGGTCGTCGGCATGGAGATTCGCCGTGAGATGCATGACGGCGCGCTCGCCGACCTGCGTCAGGCGTCGTTGCCGATCGCTGCAGCCTGCGGTGGCGTGATAATGCCAGCGCTGATCTATGCCAGCCTCAATCATCAGGGCGCCGGGCTGCATGGCTGGGCGATTCCGGCGGCGACCGACATCGCGTTCGCCGTGGGGCTGCTGGCCTTGCTGGGCAAGGGCATTCCTTCCGGCGTGCGCATCTTCCTGCTGACCCTGGCGGTGATCGACGATGTCATCGCGGTGATCCTGATCGCGCTGTTCTATTCGGATGGGCTCGACTACAGCGGCTTCGCCCTGGCCGGTGTCGGCGGCTTGGCGGTGCTGGGGTTGCAGCGCATCGGCATCGGCTCGGCCTACGCCTATGTGCTGCCCGGCGCGCTGATGTGGGGCGGCTTGCTGATGACCGGGGCGCACCCCACCCTGGCCGGGGTAATTCTCGGCCTGATGACGCCGGTGATCTGCCTGCCGACCCGGGAGCTGCCCCGCGATGCGGTGGGCCGTATCGCCCGTGAGCTGGAAGACGACAGCGGCACCGCCGTGGCCTCCAACGAAGCGGCGCAGTCGTTGCGTGAACTGCGCCTGGCCCAGCGTGAGTTGCTGCCGCCAGTGGTGCGCGTGCAACTGGCGCTGCATCCCTGGGTCACCTTCGGTCTGATGCCGCTGTTCGCCCTGGCCAATGCCGGTGTGAGCCTGGGCGGCGTCGACCTGTCCGAAAGCACATCGCACTGGGTGATGATGGGCGTGGCCATCGCGCTGCTGGCGGGCAAGCCCATTGGCGTGATCAGCGTCAGCTGGCTGATGGTCAAGCTCGGCATATGCCGCCTGCCAGCCGATGTGTCCTGGCGCGGCGTAACGCTGATCGGGCTGCTGGCCGGGATCGGCTTCACCATGTCGATCTTCATCGCCAACCTGGCGTTCAGCGATGCCAATCTGCTGGGTGCTGCCAAGCTCGGTGTGCTGCTGGGCTCGCTGGCGTCGGCGCTGGTCGGTCTGGCCTGGGGCGTGCTCTACGTAAGGGGCTTGCGCAGCGCTCGGCCAGGCAGCGAGGGTTAGTCGGCGAAAGGGATCTGCGGCGTGTCCGGGTCCAGTTGCTGACGACGGAACTGCCCAGGTGGCAAGCCGTGGATCTGCCGGAAGCGCCGCGAAAAGTACGCCTCGTCGGCGAAGCCGCATAGCCGCGCCACTTCGCCCACCGGCTTGCTGCCGTTGAGCAGGTGGTTGCGGGCGGCGTGCATGCGCCGCTCCAGCACCATGTCGCTGAAGGTCTTGCCGACTTCCTTGCGCAGCCAGTGGGTCAGGTAGCTGGGTGACAGATACGTGGCCGCAGCGACCTTCTTCAGATTCAGGTCCGGGTCGGCGATGTTGCGCCGCAGGTATTCGGACATCCGCCCCAGCGCATCACGACGGCTCGCCTGGGCTGCGTTGCTTTCCGCCAGTTGCTTGAGCGGCTCGGCGTAGAGCATGCACACCAGGCCGATCAGTTGCAGCATCAAGCCCTTGAGGATTTCCCGCACGCCAAACTGGCGGCTGACGTCCAGTTCGCGCATCTGTGCGATCAGTGCGCAGACTCGTGCGAAATGCTCGTCGTCGAGGGTGAAATCCAGGTATTCCTGAAAGCGGAAGGGCGACAGCTCCGGTGCGAGCAGAATGGACACGTCTTCCAGGTCCATCGGGTCGCATTGCAGATGGGGCAGCAGGAAGGTCTGCGAGAAGTTGATGACCATGAAGCTGCTTTCCGGTGGATGGGGAATCACGTGCACCCGATGGGGCAGGATGAACGCCAGGGTGTTGCGCGGAAAAGGCCGCTCGACGTTGCCGATGTGCTGAACGGTGTCGCCACCAAGGTTGATCTGGATCTGGAAGTATTCGTGACGATGCGGCGCCGTCTCTGCACGACGGCCCTTCTTATCGCGGATATAGAAATCCGTCAGCTCGCTGCGCTGCTGCATCAAGTAGGTAGGAACGCGACTCAGTGAAGACATCTACAGCTCTCGGGTTAAGAATGTTTCGCAACATATTGGCCGTTGACGGAGGGCTCTGGCAAGCGGTTGTACGATGATTGGCCCGTCTGGGTGCGATAGTTGCCGAGGCTGGCCGTTACGTTCTGTCCAAATCACGGACGCTGCTCAAAACATCGGATGACCCCTCTAGAACAGTACTTTCAGGGTTTTGTCGTGTGTTTATAACTCCCTGTCGGGCAGCAGGATTTTTTGGACTGGTTCAATTCGGGAGTAGGGCACAGCAAAAAACGATCTAATGGGAATATTGATTTACGAGAGTTGTACGATCACCTTGTGGGCATGCACAGCGACATCTCATCCAAAAACAATCTCAGGTGCAGCCCATGACTCTTCGCCTCGTTTCATTGCCAACCGCCAACTCGCCCCCACGCCGACCACCCCGCACGCCATTCAGGCGCGCCGGCTGATTCTGCACGGCGTCTGCCACGCCGCGTCATAACGCCCGAACTCCAACGATAACGCCCACCCCCGGAAACCGAGGGTGCGGGACGTCTTCGCCCGAAGAATCTCGATAATTCCAATCACAAGAGGTCACCCATGTCGAGTCTCCCTAACTCCCAGGCTGCAGCAGCCGAGCACACGGGCGCTGCCGAGGCAGTCTCGGCGCAGAGCCTGCCGACCCGTCGACGCTGGTTCATGCTGTCACTGCTGCTGATCGCCACCATCATCAACTACGTCGATCGGGTGAACATCTCCATCGCCGCGCCGTTCATGGCCGAGGACCTGGGTCTGGACAAGATTCAGATGGGCCTGATCTTCTCGGCCTTCGCCTGGACCTACGCCCTGGCACTGGTGCCTGCCGGCTTCGTCGCCGACCGTTTCGGCTCGCGGCTTACCTATGGCGTGTCGCTGATCGGCTGGTCCGCGGTCACCGTGTGCCAGGGGCTGGTCAGCAGCTTCGGCGCCTTGTTCGGGCTGCGACTCGCCGTGGGCGCCATGGAGGCGCCGGCATTTCCGGCCAATAGCCGCGCGGTGACGGTCTGGTTCCCGGCCCGTGAGCGTGGGGTGGCCAGCAGCATCTACGTCTGTGGTCAGTACCTGGGCACCGCGCTGTTCACCGGTGCGCTGCTGTGGCTGGCGACCACCTATGACTGGCGGCACATCTTCTACACCACCGGCGCGGCAGGGATTCTCTTCGGGGTGATCTGGCTGTATCTGTACCGGGATCCGATGAACTGCAAGAAGGTCAGCAAGGAGGAGCTGAAATACATCGAGGAGGGCGGTGCACTGGCCAAGAGCAGCCAGCAGCGCACCAAATTCAACTGGCGTCAGGTCGCTGAGCTGTTCCGCTACCGCCAGGTCTGGGCGATCTGCATCGGCAAGTTCGCCAGTACCTCGGCGCTGTATTTCTTCCTGACCTGGTTTCCGACCTATCTGATCGAGGAGCGCCACCTGACCATCATCAAGGTCGGCATCTTCGCGGTCATGCCGTTCATTGGCGCCACGATTGGCATCCTGCTGGCGGGCATCGTCTCCGACACGCTGATCCGTCGTGGCTACTCGCTGTCCTTCGCGCGCAAATTGCCGCTGGTGGTCGGCTCGATGCTCGGCATGTCCATCGTGCTGGTCAACTTCACCGACTCCAACGTGCTGTGCATCGCCATTCTCACCCTGGCGTTCTTCGCCCAGGGCATCGCGTCTTCGTCATGGGCGGCGGTGTCCGAGGTGGCGCCCAAGGAGCTGATCGGCCTGACCGGTGGCGTCACCAGCCTGGCGGCCAACATCGGCGGCATCGTCACGCCCATCGTGATCGGCGCCATCGTGCAGTCCACCGGCTCTTTCGCCATGGCCTTCTGGTTCATCGGCGGCGTCGCACTGATGGGCACGCTGTCCTACTCACTGTTGCTGGGGCGTTTGTACCGCATCCAGTTGCAGACACGCTGACGCTGCGGCGTCGGCGCTCCAGCGTGCCGACGCCAGCCGTTGAATTGACCGGTTTTGTCCAATACGAAGCGGCTTTCGTCCAACTATCAACGAGCGTACGGCCTTAGGCTGAACGCTCTATACAGGAACCCAACAACAATGACTTCCATCTCCTATGTCTTCACGCCCGAGCCCCAGGTCGACCTGCCGGTAGCCGGCAGCGATCAGCGCTTTCCCGTTGGCCGCGTATTCTGCGTTGGCCGCAACTATCCCTGGCCGGGCGCCGGCAGCGAAAAGCCCGACGCGCCGGTGTTCTTCATGAAACCTGCCAGCGCCGTGGTCGAGGCGGTGGGCGAGGTGATCTATCCACCGATGACGGACGAGTTCTGCCATGAAATCGAATTCGTGGTGGCGATCGGCAAGGGCGGCGCCAGCATCGCCGAAGCCGACGCGCTTGAACATGTCTGGGGCTACGCAGCCGGTCTCGATCTGACCCGCCGTGATATCCAGATGCGGGTCAAGAGTGCCGGCATGGCCTGGGAAATGGCCAAGGTCTTCGAGGGGGCTGCGCCGATCACCGCGGTGGTGCCGGTCGCCAGGGCCGGGCATCCGGATCACGGCGCGGTGTGGTTGAGCGTCAATGGCCAGGAGCGCCAGCGCAGCAGCCTGGAAGAGCAGATATTCACGGTCGGTGAAGTGATCAGCCTGCTATCGCGTTTGGTGCCGCTGCGCCCTGGTGATCTCATCATGACCGGCACGCCACACGGTGTCGCCGCCCTCAATCCGGGGGACGTGATCAATGCGGGTATCGGCGGCGTCGCCGAACTGGAAATGCGCGTTGGCGAGCGCCCCTAGTATTTTCGAGCAAGGGCTGCATTGTTGAAGCGGGCGTTCGATTTGGTGGGCTAAAGCCCACCCTACGCTTGGATGCACGGCTGTAGGGTGGGCTTCAGCCCACCAATTGGAGCCCCACTGAAACCCCGAAAAAAGTCGCCCTGGTAACTTCTAGCAAGGGCTGCATTGGTAACGCGGGCGTTCGATTTGGTGGGCTAAAGCCCACCCTACGCTTGGA